>JAQBQC010000124.1 GCA_028287205.1 Gemmatimonadota bacterium | reverse complement strand
GAGTGGAAGCGGTAGGCGCGGGTATGGCGAGCCGAATTCTGATTCTGGACTTCGGCTCGCAGTTCACGCAGCTCATCGCGCGGCGCGTTCGCGAGGCCGGCGTCTACTCGGAGATCCATCCGCCCACCCGCACGGCAGAGTGGATACGCGAATGGAATCCGACCGGTATCATCCTGAGCGGCGGACCGAATTCCGTGTACGACGAGGGCGCCCCCACGGTGCCCGTGCAGATTCTCGACTTCGCCCCCACGCTCGGCGTCTGCTACGGCATGAATCTCATCGTGCATCTGCTGGGCGGAGAGATCGCGCCGGCACACCGGCGGGAGTATGGACGCGCCGAGCTCATCGTCGACGACAGCGACACGCTGTTCGATGGCTTCAAGGCCGGCGAATCGACACCGGTGTGGATGAGTCACGGCGATCAGGTGCGCGTACTGCCCGATGGCTTCGAGGTGCTCGCGCACAGTGCCAACTCCCACATCGGCGCGTTCCGCGATCCCAAGCGTCCGATCTTCGGCGTGCAGTTCCATCCGGAGGTTGTGCACACGCCTCGGGGCGGGGAGCTGATCGAGAACTTTCTGTTCGAGGTCTGCAAGGCGACACCCTCGTGGACTACGGGCGCATTCATCGAGGAAGAGATCGCGAAGATCCGCGAGACGGTGGGGAGCGCGCGCGTAATCTGCGGGCTCTCGGGTGGCGTCGATTCGTCGGTCGCAGCCGCGCTCGTGCACCGTGCGATTGGCTCGCAGCTCACGTGCATCTTCGTCGATCACGGGCTGTTGCGGCTGCACGAGCGCGAGCAGGTGGAGAAGACTTTCCGCGCACATCTTGGCATCGAGCTCATCACCATCGATGCGTCCGATCGTTTTCTCGCGGCCCTCGCCGGCATCGAGGACCCGGAGGAGAAGCGGCGGCGCATCGGTCACACCTTCATCGACGTGTTCGAGGATGCGGCGGCAGCGGCAGGGCACGACGCGAAGTTTCTCGTGCAGGGCACGCTGTACCCTGATGTGATCGAGTCCGCGGCGCCGCACGGCGGCCCCTCCGTGACGATCAAGACGCACCACAACGTGGGCGGCCTCAAGCCCGGAATGAAGTTCGCGCTGATCGAGCCGCTGCGTGAACTGTTCAAGGACGAGGTGCGCCGAGTGGGGCGCGAGCTCGGATTGCCCGAGACGATCGTCGGCCGGCATCCGTTCCCGGGTCCGGGACTCGCGATTCGCATCCTCAGCGACATCACCCGAGACAAGATCGATGTGCTGCAACGCGCCGACGCGATCTACCTCGAGGGAATTCGCGAGGCGGGATTGTACGATGACATCTGGCAGGCGTTCGCGGTGCTGCTGCCGGTGCGCAGCGTGGGCGTGATGGGCGACTATCGCACGTATGAAAACGTCGTCGCCCTGCGCGCCGTGACGAGCCTCGACGGAATGACCGCCGACTGGTTTCCATTCCCGCACGACGTGCTCGGCCGCATCTCGAACCGGATCATCAACGAGGTGCGCGGCGTGAATCGCGTGGTGTACGACGTGAGCTCGAAGCCACCGGCCACGATCGAGTGGGAGTGATCGCCGCCCGCTTCTGAGATAGTTGCGACAGGGGCGCCGGCCACGCGGCCGGCGCCATCCTTGTCGCGCTACACTTTCGCGCTACCCTTTAAAAAACGCCAGCAGGTCAGCGTTGATGACGTCGGCATTGGTAGTGGGCATGCCGTGGGGAAAGCCCTTGTAGGTTTTCAGCGTGCCATTCTTGAGCAGCTTGGCCGACAGAGGACCGGAGTCGGCGTACGGCACGATCTGGTCATCATCACCGTGCATCACCAGCACCGGTACGGTGATCTTCTTCAGGTCTTCGGTGAAGTCCGTCTGGGAAAAGGCGACGATGCCGTCGTAGTGCGCCTTGGCGCCTCCCATCATCCCCTGGCGCCACCAATTCATGATTACTGGCTGCGAGGGCTTCGCGCCGGGACGGTTGTAACCGTAGAACGGTCCGGACGGAAGATCGAAGTAGAACTGGGTCCGGCTGGCAGCGAGCTGCGCCTGAAGTCCATCAAAGACTTCCTTGGGCAACCCACCTGGATTGTTCGCGGTCTTTAGCATCAGCGGCGGCACCGCGCTCAGGATCGCGGCTTTCGCCACGCGACTCTCGCCGTGGCGCGCCAGGTAATGCACCACTTCACCGCCGCCGGTGGAGTGGCCGACGTGCACTGCATTCCTGAGATCGAGATGCTCAGTCAGCGCCGCGAGATCATCGGCGTAGTGATCCATGTCATGCCCATCGCTGACTTGCGTGGAGCGGCCGTGACCGCGCCGGTCGTGCGCGATGACACGATAGCCGCGCTGAACGAAAAAGAGCATCTGCGCGTCCCAATCATCTGCAGACAACGGCCAGCCGTGACTGAACACGATCGGTTGGCCTTTTCCCCAATCCTTGTAGAAGATCTCAACGCCTTCTTTCGTGGTGATCGTGCTCATGTCGAGCCTCTCGTTCGTATTGTTTGCGTCGGCAGGAACGTCCATGACAGCGACCATACGATGCAGGTTCCCGGCTCTCTCTGCTGTCAGACAACTCGCGCGAGCATCGTTGACACAGATCGTCTGGGGAAGAAACGCGTTCCGGCAATACCCACTCGATCGATACTGCTTCGGACGCGTTGTGATCGATAGATCCACCTGTGTCACGATTGGAGCACCGCGACTGCTACACGGCCAGGCATCCCGCTTGCTTGCAGACTGAGCCGCGGCTGACGGGATGCACGCAGCCATCCTCCGCCTGGCCCTTCGCTCGATTCGTGCGATCTGCGAACTTTGAGGAGGCGCGTACCCGGTGGAGGCGAATGCGAATACTCGTTGTTTGTTTGGCCATAGCGGCAACCGTTCTCGCTTGCAACACGACGACGGCCGTGACCGCGAGCGAGCGCGCGGCGCTCCAGCAGCACGAAGATCTGTGGGCACAACGCAGCTTTCACTCCTACGTCTTCGACTATTCCGAGACGCAGCTGAGCACGAGTTACAACGTGCGAATCACCGTCCAGAACGACACTGTGACCAATGTCGTCGATCAGCAAACCGGTCAGCCGCCGTCCGTTCCACGTACGTGGCCATCCATCGACGCCCTGTTCAACGAGGCGGACTTCGCCGTGCGGCAGGGCGGGGTCTCGCTCGAGTACAACGATCAATACGGATACCTGACCTTGTTCAGCATCCAGTCGAACAACCCAGGCGGTCAGTTCCTGGCCAGGGTCTCGAACCTCCAGCCGCTCCCCTGACGGTGTGACGCGCGCGCCCTTGCAAAGGTGCATCCCCGGGGCAATCGTGTGAGTCGGCCGAGCCCGGGTCCAACCCCTTGGAGGAGCATGCATGCGGTCACTTTGTGTCGGTCTTGCTGTCGCAGGAGCGTTGCTCGCGTGCAGTAGTGTCAACGACGTCGCCGCCGGGGCAAAGGCGTCGCTGGATCGGCATCAGGCGCAGTGGGGGCAGCGAACCTTCACCTCGTACTCGTTCGACCTGAGCCAGCTAAAATCGGGGAGCACTTCGAACGTTCACATCATCGTGAACGGCACCACGATCGTGAACGTCACCGACAAGAATACGGGCATGCCGCCAACCGTCGACGTCGGCTATCCCACGATTGATGATCTCTTCGCCCGGGCCCAGGCTGCGTTCGGGCAGAAGAGCACCACGCTGCAAATGGAGTTCAACGAGCAGTACGGCTACCCGACACTGCTCGCGACGAACACTACCACGTCGACGCCGCCGTATACGGCAACCGTGTCCAGCTTCGCGCCAACGCCCTAGGCAGGCGCGAAAACATTCATCGCCCTGGATTGCGAGACGTTGTCGATCCTGAGGTCGTCCGTTCGACGCATGGCAGGGACCATCCATCATGCGAAACCGGAGGAGCGAGCACATGAGCAGCGCGCGAGTTCTCGTAGGCACTCGGAAAGGTGCGTTCGTCCTGACGTCGGACGGCAAGCGTAAGAAATGGGACGTCTGCGGGCCGCACTTCGCGGGGTGGGAGTTCTATCACGTGGCGGCGTCGCCCGCCGATCCCAACCGTCTGTACGCATCGCAATCGAGCGGCTGGTTCGGACAGGTGATCCAGCGATCGGATGACGGCGGCAAGTCCTGGGCGCCCGTCGGCAACAAGTTCGAGTACGACGGGGTTCCGGGCACGCACCAGTGGTACGATGGCACCGCGCATCCGTGGGAGTTCAAGCGGGTGTGGCACCTCGAGCCGTCACTGAGCGATCCGGATCTCGTGTATGCCGGCGTCGAGGATGCTGCTCTCTTTCGCTCGAGCGACGGCGGACAGAACTGGGAGGAGCTCTCGGGACTGCGCCAACACGGCTCGGGCCCGCGCTGGCAGCCCGGCGCCGGCGGCATGTGTCTGCACACGATCATCCTCGATCCCACGAACGCGGATCGCATCTACATCGCGATCTCGGCCGCCGGCGCCTTCCGCACGGACGACGGAGGAAAGAGCTGGCGTCCGATCAACCGCGGGCTGACGTCGCAGTACATCCCCGATCCGAACGCCGAAGTCGGCCACTGCGTGCACAAGATGGCGATGCATCCGTCGCGCCCGGACGTCCTCTTCATGCAGAAGCACTGGGATGTGATGCGCACCGATGACGCCGGCGACATGTGGCGCGAGGTGAGTGGAAATCTTCCCACCGATTTCGGATTCGTCGTCGACGTCCACGCCCACGAGCCGGAGACCGTGTACGTCGTTCCGATCAAGAGCGATTCCGAGCACTATCCACTCGACGGGAAGCTGCGCGTGTATCGCAGCCGGAGCGGCGGCAACGAATGGGAAGCGCTCACGAAGGGGCTGCCGCAGGAGAACTGCTACGTGAATGTGCTGCGAGATGCCATGGCCGTGGACTCTCTCGACACATGCGGCGTGTACTTCGGCACCACGGGCGGGCAGGTGTACGCATCCACGAACGCGGGCGACAGCTGGGAAGCAATCGTACGTGATCTGCCGGCCGTGCTCTCGGTGGAAGTGCAGACGCTGTCATGATTCGCGTCGTGCTTCCGCATCATCTCCGAACGCTCGCGCGCGTGGGCGCGGAAGTGGAGCTCGAGGTGGATGGCGAAGCGACGCAGCGCTCCGTGCTCGATGCGCTCGAGGCGCACTACCCGATGCTGCGCGGAACGATTCGAGATCAGGGCACGCAGCAGCGGCGGGCATTCCTGCGCTTCTTTGCGTGCCAGGAGGATCTGTCGCACGAGTCGATCGACTTCGTGCTCCCGAGCGCTGTTGCGAGCGGCGAGGAGCCGCTCATGATCGTGGGAGCGATCGCGGGAGGCTAGACGCCCTTCTCTTCGAGCAGCTTCAGAAACTGCCCCGGCTCCGTCAGTCCGAGGAGCCGCTGCGGCACATCCGATTCCTTGCTGAACTGCGCGATCTTGCCGAGCACGGGGAGATACTGGTTCGACACCTCGAGCGGCGGCGCGACGATCAGAAAGAAAAAGTTCACCGGCTTGTCGTCGATCGCCTTGAAGTCCACGCCGCTCGCCTTCCTGCCGAACGCGACGCGCAGCTTGCTCACCACGAGCGAGCGGCAGTGCGGAATCGCAATCCCGCGACCTATACCCGTGGAGCCGAGATTTTCGCGGCGCTTCAACATCTTGTAGAGCATTCCTTCGGACTTGTCGTCGAGGCCAAGGAGGGAAATCAGCTCCTTGAGCACGTCGTCCTTCGTGTTGGACTCGAGCTCGAGCTTGATTGCGTCTTCGGTAAAGAATTGGCGCAGTTCCATCAAATCCTCGTTGACGATAATCGGAGCAGCCAGGGCGTAACGCCGCGACCAGCGACGCCGGAAGCTACCCCACGTCGCATCAAGTGTCAAACTCCATGCGTTGCATGGACTTGCATCTACGACTAGATTATTCCTGATGCGCTTCCCGGTCGCGTTGACCACTTCGGTTCCGCTCTACCTTGCGCCAATGGCCGGGGTATCGGAGTCGCCCTTCCGCCGGCTCTGCCGCCGGTTCGGCGCGGACGTGGTCATCACCGAGTTCCTTTCCGCCGAGGGCATCCGTCGCGAGAACGAAGCGACGCTCGCCAAGCTGCGGTTCGGCGCCGAGGAGCATCCGATCGGCGTCCAGATCTTCGGGTCCGATCCCGCGGCCATGGGCGACGCAGCCGCGCTCGTCACCGACATCTTCGCGCCCGACTTCATCGACATCAATTTCGGCTGTCCGGTGAAAAAGGTCGTGAAGCGCAACGGCGGCTCCGGATGCCTGAAGGACCTCACGCTCGTCGCCGACATCATCCGCGGCGTGCGCGCGCGAACACATCTGCCCGTCACCGCCAAGATTCGCAGCGGCTGGAACGAGGAGATGCGCGACCCGGTGCGCATCGCGCGCGTGTGCGAGGATGCCGGCGCCGCGGTCATCGCGCTGCACGCGCGGTCGCGCACGCAGATGTACTCGGGACGCGCGAACTGGGATGAGATCGCCGCCGTCGTGCAGGCGGTGAGCGTTCCCGTGCTCGGCAACGGCGACATCACCAATGCGGCGGACGTCGTGCGCATGCACGACCATACACAGTGCGCCGGCGTCATGATCGGACGTGGCTCCTTCGGCCAACCCTGGATCTTCGATCAGGCGCGCGCGCTGCTCGACGGTCAGCCAATGCCCGCCGCCCCCAGCGTGGCCGAGCGCTTCGCGATCGCGCTGGATCACGCGCGAATGGCCGACGCCTACGAGCTCGATCAGCGCGGTGCCGCAATCGAGTTCCGGAAGCATCTCGGCTGGTACGTAAAGGGCTTGCCCGGCTCGGCCGAGCTGCGCAAGCGGCTGCACGCGGTAACGTCGCTCATGGAGGTCGAGGGGATCTTCGCCGACTATCTGGCGACGGTGGCGCGCGGAGACATTCCCGAGCGCCAGCCGGCGGAGCAGGAAGCGGAGACGCTCGCGGCGTGAATCGCGAGCGCACGCAGGCTCTTCTCGATCGCGTCGCGAGCGGAGAGCTCGACAGCGCCGAGGCGATGCGCCAACTCGCACTTCCCGACACTGAATCGCTCTCCTTCGCGACCATCGATCACCACCGCGCCCTCCGTCAGGGGTTCCCGGAGGTCGTCTTTGCGGAGGGGAAGACGGTCGAGCAGGTGCTGGCGATCGCCACGCACCTCAACGCGGGCAGCGAGGGGTTCCTGATCACGCGCGTGCAACCCGGGATGTGGGCGCCGCTGGCCGACTGTTTTCCACAGGCCGAGCTCCACAAGCTCGGACGCGTTGCCTATTTGCCTCCAGAATCGCCGCCAGCGATCGCCAAAGGCACGGTGCTGGTGATCACCGCGGGAACGAGCGATCTGCCGGTAGCGGAGGAGGCAGCCGTCTGCGCGCGCGCGTTTGGGGGGCGAGTCGAGCGGCTCACGGATGTCGGCGTCGCGGGAATTCACAGGTTGCTTTCGCGCGGGGAGCAGCTCCAATCGGCGGCGGTCATCATCGTCGTCGCAGGGATGGAGGGCGCCCTGCCGTCCGTGGTGGGCGGGCTCGTGGCGGCGCCCGTGATTGCTGTTCCCACGAGTGTGGGCTATGGTGCCAGCTTCGGCGGAATCGCAGCTCTGTTATCGATGTTGAACAGTTGCGCCGCCGGCGTGACTGTCGTCAATATCGATAATGGATTCGGTGCGGCGTACGCGGCATCTCGTATCATCCATCGCTGATTCACCCCCAGCATCCCCCAAAGGCGGCGACGTCTGTCTGCCACATTTCCTGAACGGGCGCGTCCGGTAGTCCTGCTGGCGTTTTGCTCTGCGGTTGCGATCATCGCCAGCAGTGTGTCACGCTCGCCGCTTCTCGCGCTCATGTGCTGTCTCACGGCGCTTCTTTCGTATCAGAAAGGAGTGCGGATGGGCATCATCAGCGCGATCATCGTCACCGCGCTGGCGTTCACGCTCGACCCGTACGCCGTGCACCCGTTCCCGATCAAGGTGATCGTAAGCGTCGTGGCGCTCGCGATCGTGGCCGTGGTGAGCGGCGACGCCTTTGGGCGCGTCGTGCCCGAGGGAGCGGCACCTCGACCCACGGCGGCGCCCACGCGCAGTGTACGAGGGCTCGAGACGCCCGCGCGAGGCTCGCGTACCGTGCCGGAGCCGCGCCGTTCGCTCGCGATGGACGTCGAGCCCGAGAGCAACGTGGAGCAGGAGACCATCTCGCGCTTTCTCCGCGAGATGCGCGATCAGGTTGGCGGCGACGAGGTGGTGCTCTGGCGCTATCTGCGCGACACCGATGAGCTCATCCCGATCTCCTCGGCCACGAGCCCGATCCCGAAGCTGACCTTCGAGACGAACCCTCCGCTCGAGTCGCTCGTGCACTGGGCGGTGCAGCAGGGGCTTCCCACCACCAACTACGATACCGAGTCGTCGTTCTTCCTCACGGCTGCCGTGGGCAAGGAAGGGCGGTTCCAGGGGGCGATCGGTGTGTACGCCGAGGATCGCGAGAGCCTCTCGCGCGAGCGCGCGAAGATCTTTCTCCCGCGATACGCCACGCGGTTGACGCTTCTCGTCGACATGCTGAGCGATGGCAAGGAGACGCGGCGCTATCGCGGCAAGGCCGACAAGGTCGTCGTCGCGGCGCAGAAGATTCAGAAGAGCCAGGACCTCGCGTCGCTGAGCACAGCGATTTGCGAGAGCGCGCTCGATGTCACCGGCGGAACTCGCTGCGCGTTCGTGCGCTGGAACGCGAGTGAGGAGAAGGCGGTGGTCGAGAGTGTGACGCCGCTGCACACCATCGAGCCCGGCTTCGCAATCGCTCCTGACTCGATCATCGGGAAATTCCTTCGCAATCCCGACAGACCGCGCATGGCCGTGCGCGAATCGTACAGAAAGTCGGAGGGGCTTCCGTTCAGTCCTCTCGAGGCGTCGCGGCGCATCGGCTCGCTCGCGATCGTGCCGCTCGTCGTCGAAGACGAGATCATCGGCGCGGTGTGCGTGGAGGGCGACGAAGAGGCGCAGCTCACGGCGGTCGAAGGCGAGCTCCTGTCCATGCTCGCGCCGGTGGCCTCGGTCGCGCTCAAGAACGCGGAGCAGCTGCAGGATGTGACGAAGAAGTCGAATCACGATGCGCTCACCGGTCTCGCGAATCGTCGCCAGTTCGAGGATCGCCTGCGCCACCATCTCCTCGAGCACGCGCGGCACCGGCAGCCGGTGTCGCTGATTCTGCTCGACATCGACCTGTTCAAGACGGTGAACGACATCTACGGACACCAGGGCGGGGACGAGGTGCTCGTGGAAGTCGCGAAGGCGGCCGAGCGCACGATTCGCGAGATCGATCTGTGCGCGCGGTATGGTGGGGAGGAGCTTGCGATTCTACTGCCGCAGACGAATCTCGCCGGCGCATCGCGAACTGCCGAGCGGCTGCGGGAGGCGGTGGCGTTGCTGCGCGTGACGCCGCCGAACGGGGGCCCGCCGATCAAGGTGACGGCATCGTTCGGCGTAGCTTCGTATACCGAGAGCGTGAAGGCCGGGGACCTCCTCTTTCCTGCCGCCGACATGGCGCTCTATCAGGCGAAGAGCGCGGGACGCAATTGCGTGAGACAGGCGATGTCGCGGGCCTCGTTCGGCAAGAGCTGAGCGCCCACACGCGCGTTGTGCCCCTCTACGGACGTTCAGATCGCTTGGCGCAATAGATCACGCAGGGTATATTTATTCCTTAGTCGGGCCTGAAATGGTTTCGATTGTGTAGAAGAAGCTGTGGTTGCGTGCCCAGGTCCTCGGGTTCCTGGTAAAACCCTCGGGAAATTTTTCAACTGCCAACTCAAACATGGCTCTCGCAGCGTAACTTCGGTTACACCCCTGTGAGTGCCTGCGAGGAAGCCCGCCCGGGGCGGCTTCGCAGGTATCGAAAATCTGGGCTAGTTGCGCGTCGCGCTTTCCGGCACGTGGCGAAACTTTAGGAAGCTCATCCAGCGGTGGGTCGTTCACCAGCCAGCCGTTGGAGACATCAATCGGTGGACTACGCACGTAGACGCTGTGGTTGATCCTGCGCAAGACGCGAGTTCGACTCTCGCCAGGTCCATGTCGCACGCCGGATGGGGCTCACGCTCCATCCGGCGTTTTTTCTTTCGGATGCGCCCGGCACGGTGTCTGCGAGGCATTGACCGCAGATCGCATTCGACGCACCATCCCAACAGCAGCGTCGCCCCACGCGAGGAGCCCATGGGAGAAGTGAGCCGCACGCTTGCACACGCACGAAAGCTCGGCACGCTCTCGCGCGAGGAAGAGCGGTCCGTGACGCACGGCGACTTCTGGGTTCCGGATGCCGAGCGCGCGCTGTACAAAGCGGCATTGACGGCGCTGAACGGGGCCGGGATCGCGTACGTCGTCGCGGGCGCGTACGCCATCTACGAGCACACCGGCATTTATCGCGAGACGAAGGATCTCGACATCTTCGTCGAGCCCACGCATCTCGTGAGCGCCATGCGTGCGCTCAAGAGCGCCGAGATGACGGCGCGCCTCGAGCAGCCGCACTGGCTCGCGAAGGCAGTGTGCGGTGAGCTGTTCATCGACATCATCTTCGGCATGGGGAACGGCCTCGCGATGATCGATGGCGACTGGTATCGCCACAGCCGTCCCGCGATCCTCGCCGCGACGCCGGTTCGCGTGGCACCGGCAGAAGAGCTGTTGTGGCACCGGCTGTTCATCAGCGAACGGCACCGGCAGGACATGGCGGACATCGTGCACCTCATCGTGTGCGTCGGACGCGCCATGGACTGGAAGCGGCTGGTCGCGAAAACGGCGGAGAACTGGCCGTTGCTGCTCGCACAGATTCAGATGTTCGACTACGTGTACCCGGAGCATCGCGAGGGCGTGCCGCGCTGGGTGCGCGAAGAGCTGCTCGAGGCGGCGCGCCTGGACATGGAGCGCGAGCGCACCGGCGACCGCATCACGCGCGGGCCGCTCATCTCGCGCTTCAGCTTCACGATCGATGTGCACGAATGGGAGATGCAGGACCTTCGGAAAGAGGCCGTCGACCGCGCGCTCGCACAGCCGTTCGTGCGCGAGATCGCGGAAAGCGATGTCTGGGATGAGCGGAGCCCACAGGTGGAGGCGTTTCTGGGATGACGGAGCGAGCAACGGCAGGCGCGATCTCGAACGGGCACGAGCGGCGCGCGGTGCAGCCGCGCAAGCCGGGCACCGTACGGATAGCCGCGGTCGGCGATTTTCACTGCGGGCAGGATGACGTTGGGCTCTACCGCGAGCTCTTCGCCCGAGTCAACGACGAGGCCGACGTGCTCGTCCTCACCGGCGATCTCACGCGGTGGGGCGCGCTCCCGGAGTTCAAGGTGGTCGTCGGCGAGCTCACAGACGTGACAGTGCCGATCATCGCGGTACTCGGCAATCACGACTACGAATCGGGCGAGGTGGAGGAGGGAAGCCGCACGCTGCGCGGGCGCGGCGTGCATCTGCTGTGCGGCGACACCTTCGAGCTCAACTCGGTGGTGGGCTTCGCGGGCGTGAAGGGATTCATGGGCGGCTTCGGGCGCGGAATGCTCACGCCATTCGGAGAGCCGGAAACGAAGGCGTTCGTGAAGGCGACGCTCAGCGAGGTGCACTCGCTGGAGCTGGCGCTGCGCCGGCTCGCGACGCCGGTGCGCGTGGCGATCCTCCACTACGCGCCGATCGCAGCGACCGTCGCCGGCGAGCCCGAGCAGATCCACACCTATCTCGGCACCGATCGTCTCGCGGAGCCGCTCGATCGCTACGGCGCCGCCGTCGCCTTCCACGGTCACGCACATTCCGGCACGCTGCGCGGTACGACGTTGGGCGGCGTCCCGGTGTTCAACGTGTCGCTCCCGCTGCTGCGCAAGGAGCGACCGGGCGCGATGTACTACATCTACGACGTCAGCGCGCCCGTAGCCGCCGAGGCGCACAAGGCGACGATGTCACTTGGCTAGGTCACTTGGCTAGGTTGAGCGCCGCCTGTGCGGCCGCGAGGCGCGCGATCGGCACCCGGTAGGGCGAGCACGACACGTAGTTGAGTCCCGCACTCTGACAGAAGGCGATCGAGCGCGGCTCCCCTCCGTGCTCGCCGCAGATGCCCGTCTTCATGTTCGGGCGCACCTTGCGACCCTCGGCCACCGCGTACTTCACCAGCTTGCCCACGCCCGCGACATCGAGCACGCGGAACGGATCCTCCGGATAGATCCCCGACTCGACGTACATCGGCAGGAAGCGTCCCGCGTCGTCGCGGCTGAGTCCAAGCGTCGTCTGCGTGAGATCGTTCGTACCGAAGGAGAAGAAGTCGGCCTGCGTCGCGATCTCGTCCGCCGTGAGCGCGGCGCGCGGCAGCTCGATCATCGTGCCGATCGTGTACGGAAGCTCCTCGCCCATTGCGCCCATCACCTGATCTGCGACGTGCTCGAGGATCGCGCGCTGATGTGCGAGCTCTTTCACGGTGGACACGAGCGGGATCATGATCTC
>JAQBQC010000114.1 GCA_028287205.1 Gemmatimonadota bacterium | reverse complement strand
CGCGTCGCGCTCATCCTCGCCGTTGCACTCTTCGTCTTTTCCGCCGGCGTCAGCGTCATCGGGGTGTTCAAGGCGCCGGAGATTCGTCTTGCAACGCGCACCGACTCGACGATCGCCGTTAACGAAGTCACCGCGCTGTACCCGGTCAACATGCGCAAAGTGGTGACGCCGCACACCGTCGAAGAGATCTCCCGCGCCGTTGCTGCGAGCCCCGGCCCCATCTCCATCGGTGGCGGACGATACTCCATGGGCGGCCAGACCGCCACACCCGACGGGCTGCAGCTCGACCTTCGCGAGTTCAAGGGCGTCGTGCAACTCGACACTGCCGCGCGCACGATCACCGTACACTCCGGCAGCCGCTGGCGCGATGTGCAGAGAGCGATCGACCCCGCCGGTCTGTCCGTCAAGATCATGCAGACGTACAACACCTTCACCGTGGGCGGTGCGCTTTCCGTGAACGCGCACGGCCGCTACATCGGACAGGGGCCCCTCATCCGCTCCGTTCGCGCCATCACTCTTGTGCTTGCGGACGGCAGCGTCGTGCGCGCCAGCGCGACCGAGCATCCCGATCTCTTCTTCGGCGCCATCGGCGGGTACGGCGCGCTGGGCGTCATCGCCGACGTCACGCTCGATCTCGCGCCGAACGTGCACGTGAAGCGGCTCGATCGCACCCTTCCTCTCGGCGATTACCTCGGCTACTTCCGCCACGACGTTCAGCCCGATTCGGACGTCATCTTCCACAACGCGGACATCTACCCGCCCGCCTACGCTACAGTGCACGCGGTTTCCTACGCGCGCACATTGGAGCCGCTGACGGTCGCCGAGCATGTGCAGCCGCAGGATCAGGCAAGCTCGGTGCATCGCACGGCCTACCGTATCATCAGCGGCGGCCGTGTCGGCAGCTGGATGCGACAACACCTGCTCGACCCCTGGATCTTTCGCGGCCATCCGGTCACGTGGCGAAACTACGAGGCGAGCTACGACGTGAGCGAGCTGGAGCCCGCGTCGCGCTCGGCCGACACGTACGTCCTGCAGGAATACTTCGTGCCTGCGGACAGCCTGCCGTCGTTCGTGCCGCGCATGGGAGAGATTCTGCGCGAGCATCACGTAAACGTCGTCAACGTCTCCATCCGTCACGCGCTCCCTGATCTCGGCACCTACCTCGCGTGGGCCCCCAGCGAGGTGTTCGCGTACGTCCTCTACTACAAGCAGGGCACCGATCCCGAGTCGCAGCGCGAAGTGGGCAAGTGGACGCGCGAGCTCATCGATGCCGCCGTCCACTTTGGCGGCCGATACTATCTTCCCTATCAGCCGCACGCCACGCGCGAGCAGTTCGCGCGCGCCTATCCGCACGCCACGGATCTGTTCGCGCTCAAGCGCCGCGTCGACCCCACGAACAAGTTCACGAATACACTGTGGGATCTGTACCGCCCGGACACATCCGGACATCCGGCCGACGTTTCCGCGGCCCGCATGCCCGGCTTTCTATCGGCGGAGGCTCGCGTCGCGCTCGACACCGTGAAGGGATACGCACGAGAGGAGGCGGGCGAATACCTCACGCATCCGGAGTGGGATCTGGTCTACAGCAGCGAAGCCTACGCGCGCTGGTTGCGCGACGGGAAACGGCCGAGCGGATTTCCATACGTGGCCTCCGTCGGGACGTTCTGGCGAGGGTACGCCGCGACGTGGCGCGCCAGCCACGTGCGCTACCCCACGAGCGTCGGCGATCACGTCATGCTCGGCGTGATCGGGTTGAGCACCGCCCTCGAGTACGGACTCAAGGGGCTGTACGAGAATACGATCGGCAGATTGTTCGAGCTCGATCGACCGAACGGCGGGACAGCGGAGGAGAAGTACGCGGCCGCGGTCGCGGATGCGTACGCGAAGTTGATCGTGGAGAAGGGATGGTACGAGTTCGGCTTCGCGCACGCGCTGAAGCATCTGTGGACGGATGTGCCGCTCCTCGGACCGGGACTTCTGCGAAAGTGGGAGCGTCGCTTCGCGCTCTCCGGAGAGTACGCGATCAAGGCCGTGTACGCGACCTTGATCGGCATCGGGACCTCGTCCGCCTACGAGGCCGATGTGTTGCAGCGATACTTGGTGGTCGCGGGGTGGAGCGATTCGCTTTCACAGCAGGGCTGGGCAGCGGATAGCGCGTTGCGCTCCATGCATCGCGTGGAATGGCTCGATCGGCGTTATGCGCTGCTCACCGTGCCACGCTACACGCCCTACCGCGATGCGCTCCTCGCGCTGGCGCGACATGCGGATCGCGTACGGATTGCCGAGATCTCGGCGAACCGCATCGTGACATTCACCGGCACGGCGCCGCTCGGATGGTCGATTCCGAGCCGGGCGAGCGAGGTGGTCGCGTATGCTGAGCCCGCGTCGCCCGAGCGCGTGCGCGTCGTGCTCGCGGTGGATGCGCGCGATCTGCTCGACGTGCTCACGGCCGCGCAGCACGATGGGTTCACGGTCGATCACATCTACGACTATTGAGCGGCGCTACCCTTTGCCGCATTACGGTTGGACTGTATGCACCTGTCGTAGCTATCCAGCACCTTATTCAGAGAACAGTCCGTCTCAGCAACTGCGCATTTGCCGCGACGATGATCGTGCTGAAGGACATGAGCACCGCGCCCGCGGCGGGACTCAATACGAGGCCCCATGGCTGCATGACGCCTGCCGCGAGTGGAATGGCGAAGATGTTGTAGCCCGCTGCCCACCACAGGTTCTGCACCATCTTTCGATACGACGCTCGGCTCAACGCAATGAGCCTGGGCACGTCCCGCGGATCGCTTCGGATGAGCACCACGTCGCCCGCTTCCACAGCAACCTCCGTCCCGGCGCCGATCGCAATCCCGACATCGGCGGCGACGAGTGCTGGTGCATCGTTCACACCATCTCCGACCATGGCGACACGTTTTCCCGAGCGCTTGAGCTCTTCGATCTTTTCGACCTTCTGCTCCGGCAACACCTCCGCGAAGAAGGAATCGACGCCGAGCTCTTTGGCGACGGCCGCAGCGACTGTCTTCGAGTCACCGGTGAGCATCACGACCGAGATGCGCTGAGCGTGCAACTGACGAATCGCTTCTCGAGATTCCTCGCGCACCGCATCGGCGACCGCGAATATCGCGCGTGCCACTCCGTCGATCACCAGATAGACCGTCGTCTGACCGCGGTCCGCCGCGCGTCTGGCCGCTTCCGCCAACGTTGCAGAAGGCTGCACGCGGAGCTCGGTGAGCAAAGCGGGACCGCCAACTGCGAGTCGACGCTCTCCCAATCTCGCCTCCGCGCCTCGGCCCGGAATCGCTCGAAAATCGCGGACGCCCGGAATCTTCACGCTTCGTTCCTCCGCTGACTTGACGATCCCGTGCGCGATCGTGTGCTCGGACTCCCGTTCGACCGCGGCGGCGAGCGAGAGTGCTTCATCGTCGCTCAGCGTTCCGTCGGTGAGGATCTCGACGACTCGAAATTCGCCGCGGGTGAGCGTGCCGGTTTTGTCGAAGACCACGGTGTCCAGATTCCGCGCCTCCTCGAGTCCGCGCCGGTCTCGAATCAGCAATCCGCTTCGAGCCGCAAGT
>JAQBQC010000103.1 GCA_028287205.1 Gemmatimonadota bacterium | reverse complement strand
TCCGCGCTGATACTTCGGCGCGGGCGGCTCCCAGCCCTCACGCCGCACTGCCATGTCCTCGCTGTCCACCTCGAGATCCATACGACGCGCGCCGAGGTCGATCGAAATCATGTCGCCGTCTTGCACGAGCCCGATCGCGCCGCCCTCTGCCGCTTCGGGTGCGACGTGACCGATGCAGAGCCCGCGCGAGCCGCCGGAGAAGCGACCGTCCGTGACGAGCGCGATGTCGGCACCCAGCGGCATTCCCTTGAGCATCGAGGTTAGCTGCAGCATCTCGCGCATCCCCGGCCCGCCACGCGGCCCCTCGTTGCGCACGACGACCACGCACCCGGGCTCCAGATCGCCGGCACACACCGCGTTGACCGCATCCTCTTCGCACTCGAACACGCGCGCAGGGCCGCGGAAGACCATCTGGTGCGCGTCCACCGCGCCGACTTTCACCACCGAGCCTTCCGGCGCGAGCGAGCCGAAGAGCACCGCGAGCGCGCCGCGAGCCGCGTGCGGGTTCGCCACCGGTCGGATGCAATCGCGATTGCGATTTCGTACCCCTTCGAGATTCTGCGCCATCGTGCGGCCCGTCACCGTGCGCACATCGAGCCGCAATATCCCCGGCTTCAGCGCGAGCTCGGCGAGAATCGCCTGGACGCCGCCCGCAGCCTCGACGTCCTCGATGTGCCACTGGCGATCGCCGTCCCACGCAGGGCTGATCTTCGTGAGATGTGGCACTCGCTCCGCGACCTCGTTGAAGCGCCCGACGGGGTAGTCGAGGCCGGCTTCGTGGGCGAGCGCGAGCACGTGCAACACCGTGTTGGTCGAGCCGCCCATCGCGACATCGAGTGCCATCGCGTTGTCGATCGCATGCGCGGTGACGATGTCGGAGAAGCGCACGCCGTCCGCCAGCAGCGCCATCACCTGACGCGCAGCGGAGCGCGCGAGATCCTCGCGCCGGGGATCCGTCGCGAGAATGGTCCCATTGCCCGGCAGCGCGACGCCGAGCGCCTCGCAGAGACAGTTCATCGAGTTGGCGGTGAACATCCCGCTGCAGCTGCCGCATGTGGGACACGCGACCTCCTCGAGCTCGAGCAGCCGCGCGTCCGTGATCTCGCCGGCGGCCTGCTTGCCCACGCCCTCGAACACGGTGATGAGATCGACCTTGTTGCCACTCGCATCCATGCCGGCGCGCATCGGACCGCCGGAGATGAACACCGTCGGGAGATTCGCGCGCGCTGCGCCCATCAGCATGCCGGGCACGATCTTGTCGCAATTCGGAATGCAGATCATCGCGTCGAAGCAATGCGCGGCGATCATCGTCTCGACGGCGTCGGCGATGAGCTCGCGCGACGGAAGTGAGTAGCGCATCCCGTCGTGCCCCATCGCAATGCCGTCGTCGACCGCGATCGTGTTGAACTCGAAGGGAATTCCACCGGCCTGGCGGATCGCGTCCTTCACGACGCGCGCGAACGCCTGCAGATGCACGTGGCCGGGAACGATATCGCAGTACGAGTTGCAGACGGCGATGAACGGTTTGTCGAAATCGCGCGCGTCGCGAATCTGCCCTGTCGCCCGAAGCAGGCTACGGTGCGGCGCGCGCGAGTTCCCTTTCTTGATTACGTCCGATCGCATTCCAGATCGCATGACATCCCCGTTGAGCGGAAAAACAAAAAAGCCCCTTCCGAGTCGGAAGAGGCTTGAGTGTTTCGCCTCTCCCGGTTTGGTGGGAGAGGCAGATCGGCATTTTTAGTGTTTCATGCTCGTCGCCTCGATCCCACGTCAATAAGCCCCACGATAAGGAGGGGAATAAGGACGAGCGAAATGAGGACGAGCGAGTGATTCACGATTCGATTCCGAGAGAGTTGCGCGACTTCCATCGCGCGTTGGACGCCACACGCGAGGCGTCCATTCGAATTAGATACTGCTTTAGTGCCGTGCTGTCAACATCTGATGCAATTCGGCGTCATGCTGGGACCGGTGTACGTGTGCCGACGATCCGCGCGATGACAGCGTCACCCACCTCGCTCGTTCGCCTGGGCTGCACGCCTCTGGGCGCCAGGTCCGCGGTGAGTGCGCCCGCGTCCAGCGCACCGCGCACCGCCTGTTCGACCGCCCGCGCCTCCTCCTCGAGCCCCAGCGAATGGCGCAGCATCATCGCGACGCTCGCGATCATGCCGATCGGGTTCGCGAGCCCCTTCCCCGCGATGTCGGGCGCAGAGCCGTGAATCGGCTCGTAGATGCCGAGCGTCGCCTCGCGACCACCGCGCTCGACGCTCGCGCCGAGCGACGCGGAGGGCAGGAGTCCGATCGATCCGGCGAGCACGGATGCCTCATCGGTGAGGATGTCGCCGAACATGTTCTCGGTGACGATCACATCGAACGAGGCGGGGCGCTGCAGCAGGTGCATCGCGCATGCGTCCACGAGCAGATGCTCGAGCGTGAGCGACGGAAACTCATCGGCGACGACGCGAGTCGTCACCTCGCGCCACAACCGTGACGTCTCGAGCACGTTCGCCTTGTCCACCGATGTGAGCCGCCCGCGGCGCGTCATCGCGAGCTTGCCCGCCACGCGAACGACGCGCTCGATCTCCATCGTCGAGTACGTGCATACATCCGTCGCGCGCTCGCCCTCCGCACCGAGAGACGTTCGAGACTTCTCGCCGAAATAGATTCCGCCCGTCAGCTCGCGCACGACCATCAGATCGACGCCCGCCAGCTTCTCCGCCTTGAGCGGCGACGATGATGCGAGCTTCTCGTGCACGGTCACCGGACGAAGGTTCGCGAACAGTCCCAGCGCCTTGCGAATGCCGAGCAGTCCCTGCTCCGGACGAACCTTGGCGCGCGGATCGTCCCACTTTGGTCCGCCCACGGCGCCCAGCAGCACGGCGTCGCTCTCCTTGCACAGCGCCGTCGTCTCGCTCGGAAGCGCAGTGCCGGTTGCGTCGATCGCCGCACCGCCGATCAGTGCGGACTTCGCCTCGAATGCGTGTCCCCACTTCTCCGCTACCGCGTCGAGCACGCGAATTCCTTCCTCGATCACCTCGGGGCCAATCCCATCA
>JAQBQC010000412.1 GCA_028287205.1 Gemmatimonadota bacterium | reverse complement strand
GTCGTGCTCGAGGCGCTGCGGCGCTACAACGAGAAGCCGGGCAAGGCGAAGGTGGTTGCCGCGGCGACCACGCAGGAGGAGATCGCGTGGCATGGCGGCGGCGCGGGTGTGTGCGCGTCGTGCATCGGCGCGCAGATGGCGATCGTCGACGACGTCACGTTCGCCACCGATCACCCCGGCATCGAGAAGAAGGAGCTGGGCGAGCATGCGATCGGGAGCGGACCGGTGCTCACGCGCGGATCGATCATCAGCCCGGTGGTCTTCCGCACGCTGCGCGCCGCCGCGGACGACCTGAAGATGCCGTACACGCTGCAGGCCGCCGGCCGTGACACGTCCACCGATGCGGATGCGATCCACGTGTCGGCGCAGGGAATCGCGACGGCGCTCGTGTCCGTGCCGAATCGCTACATGCACTCGCCGAACGAGCTCGTGAGTCTCGAGGATGTCGATCGTGCCGCGACGCTTCTGGCCGAAGCCTGCCGTCGGGTGGACGAGAACACGGACTTCACCGCGCGGTAACACGCTGCGGCACCACGGATTGTGAGAATCGCCGAGGCTAGGAGCCCGGCGATTTTTCATATGCTGAAATTGCCTCTTGCACCTCACGTAACGTGAGGACTTATGCTGTTCCCGTGGCCACAGACACTCTCCCCATCGAACAGATCGAACCAAGATGACGCTTCCTCCATGGAAGGTGGGCGAGCTCGCGAGCCGGACCGGCATGTCGGTGCGCGCGCTCCATCACTACGACGAGATCGGGCTGCTCACGCCCACGCTGCGCACGCCGTCGGGTCATCGCCTGTATCAGCAGGCGGACATCGCACGGCTGCAGCAGATCCAATCGCTGCGACTGATGGGGATTCCGCTGGAAGAGGTGAAGCAGCTGCTCGACGGAGCGGCGATGTCGCCTCGCGAAGTGATCGACCTGCATCTCGCCAGGCTGCACGAGCAGATCGCTCTGCAGAATCGCCTGGCCGAGCGCCTGCACGGGCTCGCAACGCATTTGGACATGGTGGAGGTGGCATCGATCGATGACCTCTGCCAGATCATTCAGGTGACGACCGCCATGGAGAAATACTTTACGACGGAGCAGCTCGAAGTGCTCCGCGACAGACGAACGCGGATCGGCGAAGCGCACATGCACGAGGTGCACGATTCGTGGAACGAGATCATTCCGAAGGTGCGCAAGGCGATGGCCGAGAACGTCGATCCGACGTCGCCGGAGATCCTGGCGATTGCGCGCCGGTGGAAGGCACTCGTGGAGGAGTTCACCGGCGGCGATCCGAAGATCGCCCAGGCGGTGAAGACGATGTACGAGCACGAAGGTCCGACGCTCCAGCAAAAGCTCGGCGAGGTGCCGACGCCGGAGATGTTCACCTATATGTCGAAGGCCTTTGCGGCTCTCGTGTAGTCACTGGAAAGCGAAGTCCCCACTCGCGGCACGTTTCGCGAGTGGGGACTTTCTCGTGCAGGACGACGCGCGCCGCTATTCCTCTTCGATGTGCTCCGTGTCCTCAGGCGTGGGGAATTTCCCGCTCTCGCGCTTGCGTCCCATCATCACCCACGACGCCGCGCCGCGCACGGCCTTCTCCTTGTCTCGCAGCAGCGTCTGCAGCGCCGCGAGCGCGCTCGATGTCTTCACGTCGCCGAGCGCGTGCACGGCGGCCACACGCATCGGTGTTGGACGACGCTTGTTGAGCAGCCCTTTCTCGGTGCGCGCGATGTCCATCAGCTTCTCGACGGCGTGCGGCGTGCCGAGCTGGCCGAGTGCCGTGACCATCGCCATCTGCACGCGATTGTCGTCTTCCTTGTCGAGCGCGCGCACGAGTGAGTCGACCGAGCCGCTGCGCTGCAGCGCCATCGCCTCCGCCGCGCGCTCGCGCACCTCTTCCGGCGCATCGCGCAGCGCGCCGCGCATTCCCTTCGCCGCGACGCCCGGCCCGAGCTTCGCGAGCGCGCTGGCTGCAGCCGTGCGCACGCGATCGTCGCGATGCTCGAGCATCTTCTCCAGCTCCGTATCCGCCTCGGCCACGCGCATCTCGCCAAGCAGCTCGATCGCGTTGCGGACGACGAACCACCGCGGATCGCCGAGCATGTGGACGAGCGTGCGCACGCCCGTGCGCAGGCGAAGGAGCGAGTCGTAGTAGACGCGGCGGTCCGTGATCGATGGCGCGGAGATCAGCGCTTCGACAAGCGCTTCCGTTCCATCCTCCTCGGCCCGCATGAAGATCGCCATGTACTGCTCGTAGTTCTCGCGGCGGCGCGGCAGCAGCTCGACGATGCACTTGAGCACGCGCGGCACGCAGAGGCGACGAACGGCGAGCGCGTACTGGCGCTTCGACATCTTGTCCTCGATGTCGCCCTCGCGCTTCACGAGGCCGTAGAAGACGTCGGCAACGATGTCGATTCGATCCTTGCCCGACGCATCTGCGGCGAGCTTGACGAGCGTGTCGAGATGTCCGCCCACGACCGTCGCCTCGCGCGCATGATCGAGCTGCTCGAAGAGCCGCACCATTGAGCCCTTCGGGGTCGACGATGTAGCGAAGGCCGCGAACATCGCCTCTGGATCCTGCTCGCGCACGATGTCCTCGGCGTCGAGCTCCTCACCGTCGCCCACTTCCGCGCTGCTCGCCTGGATCGCTTCGAACTGGCCGGTGGTCGGCATGAACATCTGCATGCTGTTGCGCATGATCCCGCTGCCCGCGTTGCCGAGCTTCGAGTTCGGAAGCGCGGTTGTGGGAGTCTTCGGCGCGACGGGCATGTCGACCTTGAGCGTGATCGTCTGCGCATCGAGCGCGCGCACGCGCGAGAGCGCGACCTCGCCGCCGTTGCCCGGCGACGCGGCCACGGAGAGCAGCTTCGCCGCGAGGAGCAGATCCGCGGGCGACGCGTTCTGCTGAAAGTCGATCTCGATGATGGAGTGGCCGATGAGCTGCGCCACCAGGCCGTCCACTCCCTCGAAGCGCGCGGGCACGACCTCCGCGTTGGCCGAGAGCAGCTGCATGTCGTGCAGGACCAGCTTCACGGGGCCCTGCTCCGACACGGTCACGAGCGATCGCAGCGTAGCAAGCTGCTTGTCGAAGGCACCCCCTTCGATGAGCAGCATCTGCACGAGGCGAGCGAAGTGACGGGCGAAGGTCAGAGCGTATGACATCGATGCCTGAAGGGAGCCTGTTCAGCGATGGGAAATATCTGTTTCGACGGAGATTCTCCCGATATGCGACATATGACCACCGGTGATCGTAACATTATGATCGCACGCGTCTTGCGCGAATCCGAGGTCGTGCGTAATGACCGCCGCGGCCCCCCGCGAGCGCTGAATCTCGAGCGCCGCGCGAATGAATCCGCGACCCTCCGCATCCTGCCCCGCGGTGGGCTCGTCCAGCATCAAAAAGCGCGGCCGCGTCGCGAGCGCCGAGGCGATCGCCAGCCGTCGCTGCACCTGCGGCGCGAGATCGCCCGGGTGCTCCGACTCGCGCTCCTGCAAACCCACAACGGACAGCGCTTCCCTGGCCTGCGCACGCGCAACCGATCGTGCAACGCCGAGCGTGCGTGGACCGAACATGGCCTCTTCGAGCACGGTTCGCGAGAACAGCTGGCGACGCGGATCCTGGAACACGAGGCCCACCAGGCGCGCCCGCTCGTGCACGGGAAGGCTGGAGATCTCCCTCTCTGCTACCCCGATGTGCCCCGCTCGGGCCGGCACGAGCCCCATGATCGCTCGGGCAAGAGTGCTCTTGCCGGCGCCATTCCTACCGATCCAGGCGACGACCTCTCCGTCCCCGATCTCGAGCGACAGCTCGTGCAGCACTTCGCGATCCCCGTAGCCAGCGCTCAGCCCTTCGATAGTGAGCAGCGGCGGGTGCTCTGTGTGGGTGCGATGGGGGCGCGCATCGTTCGCAGTGCGAAGCGCGCCGAGCCGTGCGTCGAGCGGCGGATTGCGTCCGAGCACGTCGCGCGGCGCGCCGCTCGCGAGCACGGCGCCATCGGCGAGCACGATCACGCGATCGGCGAGCGACGCGAGCAACGCGAGATTCTGCTCGACGATCAGCACGGCCACTCCTCTCTCGCTGAGCGCGCGCACGGCGTTCGCGAACTGTGCGGCTGATTCCGGGTCGAGCTGCGCCGTTGGCTCGTCGAGCACGAGGAGCGGCGCATCGAGGGCGAGCGCGGAGGCGAGCGCCACTCGCTGAAGCTCGCCGCCGGAGAGCTCGCGCGGAATGCGCAGCGCGAGCGGCAGTGCATCCGCGAGCGCGAGCGCTCCATCCACGCGCGAGCGAATCGCGTGCGAATCGAGCGCCTGATTTTCCGGGCCCACCGCGACCTCTTCCTCGACGGTCTCACCGAGCTCGGTAAGCTGCGTCGATGGATTGGCGAACACGAACGCCGCCGGAGGACGGCCGCCGAGCGGGTGCACGATCGTCCCGTTGATCACTGCGGGAACGGAGCGCCCGAGCAACCCCGCGGCCGCCAGTGCGAGCGTGCTCTTTCCCGCTCCCACGTGCCCCGCTACCCCGACGATCTCTCCGCCGGCGATGTCGAGCGCGATGTCGCGCAGCGCCACGCGATCGTCGTAGGCCACCGTGCGTAATCGCATCGACAGCGCGAGCGGTGGGGCGCTCACGCAGCTATCGTGAGCGAGCGCGCAAACTCCCAGAGCCGCCACGCGATCACCGCGGCGAGCGCGAGCCAGATCACGCGCCGCACCCATCGTTCGGCGATCGGATCCGCGATGGGCGCGAGTGCGGTGCGCCGCGCGCTCGGCTCGAATGCGCGCGCGTCGAGCGCGAGGGCGCGCTCCTCGGACTCCGTCACGAGCCCCACGATCAGAGGTCCGGCGAGCGCGGGAAGCGCCCGCAGCCTGCCGCGCACGCCAGTGCCCTTCCCCACCGCCACGCCTCGGCATCGCTGCGCATCGAGCACGTCGTCGGCGCGCCGGCGCGCCTCGGGCACCGCCTCGAGCGAGGCGATGACGAGATAGGCGGCCCACGCGGGAAGCCCCCGCGCCGCGAGCGCGCGCGTGAGCCGGCGCGGCGCGACACCGGCGACGATCACGCCGAGCGCCGCGATGGCAGCGCCGAGGCGGAGCGAGATGCCGACCGCATCGAGCAGGCCGGCCTTCGATGGAATCCATTGCCGCTGCGCCGTCGC
>JAQBQC010000079.1 GCA_028287205.1 Gemmatimonadota bacterium | reverse complement strand
GAAAAAGCCTGAAGGCTCCGACGATCCTGCGCTCCGACTCTCGCTGCTTCGCGAAATGCTGCTCATGCGGCGCTTCGAGGAGCGCACGGCCGAGGCGTACGCGCTCGGCAAGATCGGCGGCTTCTGCCACCTCTACATCGGACAGGAAGCGGTGGGCGCCGGCGCGATCTCGGTGCTCCGTCCCGATGACTACGTCATCACGAGCTATCGCGATCACGGGCAGGCGCTCGCACGCGGGATCTCGCCGCGCGCGGTGATGGCGGAGCTCTTCGGCCGCATCGATGGCTGCTCGAAGGGGAAAGGCGGCTCGATGCATCTCTTCGACCGCAACACGAACTTTCTCGGCGGCCACGGCATCGTCGCGGGGCACATTCCGATCGCCACCGGCGTGGGCTTCGCGATCAAGTATCGCGGCGGCGATCAGGTGTGCCTCTGCTTCTTTGGCGAAGCGGCCGTGAACAACGGCGCCTTTCACGAGGCGCTCAACATGGCCGCGCTCTGGCAGCTGCCCGTGATCTATCTCGTCGAGAACAATCGCTACGGCATGGGCACGGCGCTCGAGCGCGCATCGTCGGTGAACGACATCGCGGAGCGCGCGTGCTCGTACGACATGCCGAACGAGGTTGTCGACGGGCAGGACGTGATCGCCGTGCGCGAAGCGACGATGCGCGCGATCGCGCGCGCGCGCGGCGAGAACACGCCCACGCTGATCGAGGTGCGCACGTATCGCTTCATGGGCCACTCGATGTCGGACGCCGTGAGCGGCACCTATCGCAGCAAGGAGGAGCTCGACGAGTACATGAAGCGCGATCCGATTGCGGTGCTGCGCGCGCAGATGGAACAGCGCGGCGAGTGGTCCGACGAGAAGATGGCCGCGATCGATGACGAGGTGCGCGCGATCGTCGAAGACGCGTGGAATTTCGCCGACGAAAGCCCGGAGCCGCCGCTCGAGGCGCTCACGGAAGACGTCTACGTCGACACGACCAGCGACACCGCGACCGGCGCCGCCGCGGGAGAGCGCTGAGATGGCGATCATCACCTATCGCGACGCACTGAACCAGGCGCTCCGCGAGGAGATGCAGCGCGACGACCGCGTGTTCATCATGGGCGAAGAGGTCGGGATCTATCAGGGTGCGTACAAGGTCTCGAAGGGACTGCTCCAGGAGTTCGGCGAGATGCGCGTGGTCGACACGCCCATCACGGAGCTCGGCTTCGCAGGCGTGGGCGTTGGCGCAGCGATGGTGGGCCTGCGCCCCGTGATCGAGTTCATGACGTGGAACTTCGCGCTCCTCGCGCTCGATCAGGTCGTGAACGCTGCGGCGAAGATGCTGTCGATGTCGGGCGGGCAGTACAACATCCCGATGGTCTTTCGCGGTCCGAACGGCGCTGCACTGCAGCTCTCGGCGCAGCACTCGCAGGCGTGGGAGTCGTGGCTCTCGCACATTCCCGGGCTCAAGGTGGTCGCGCCCGGCACGCCGTACGATGCGAAGGGGCTGCTCAAGAGCGCGATCCGCGACGACAATCCAGTGATGGTGCTCGAAGGCGAGATGCTCTACAACGTGAAGGGCGAGGTGCCCGACGGCGACTACACGATTCCACTCGGTAAGGCGCAGGTGAAGCGCGAGGGCGACCACGTCACGATCGTCTCGTACGGCAAGATGATCAACGTGGCGAATCAGGCCGCCGATCTCCTCGCGAAAGACGGCATTCGCGCCGAGGTGATCGATCTGCTTACGCTACGCCCGCTCGATACGGAGACGGTGAACGCGAGCGTGCGGAAGACGAATCGCGCGGTGGTCGTGGAAGAAGGGTGGGAGATCTGCGGCATGGGCTCGCAGATCGTGGACTACATACAGCGCGACTGCTTCGATGATCTGGATGCTCCGGTGCTGCGTGTGCACCAGGTGGACGTCCCGATGCCCTACGCGAAGAATCTCGAGCGCGCGGCAAAGCCGGATGCGCAGAAGACCGTTGCCGCAGTGCGGCAAGTGCTCTACCTCGACTAGCCGTATGAGATCGAACGGGAGGATGTGATGGCAACGAAGGTGACGATGGAGGCGCTCTCTCCCACGATGGAGGAAGGACGTCTCGTCAAATGGCTGAAGAACGAGGGCGACACGGTCGCGAAGGGCGACATCCTCGCGGAGGTGGAGACCGACAAGGCGGTGATGGAGCTGACCGCGCGCGGCGACGGCGTGCTGCGCGCGCGGCTCGCCGCCGAGGGCGACACGCGTCCGGTGGGTGAGCTGCTCGCAGTGATCGGAGCGGCGGACGAGAACATCGATGCGCTGCTCAAGAAGGCACCGGCCGCCGCGGTGACGCCATCCGAGCCATCGTCGCCGCCAGTCGAGGTGCCCGCGGCGTCGCAGGCAGCGCCGGCGCCGGCCGTGACGATGCCGTCTTCCACGGGAAAAGCTCCATCTCCCGTGGCACCTCCGGTCCCCGCCGATCGCGCTCCTGCCGCGGCACCTGCGCCATCCTCGACCGCGGAGCAGGCTGCCGCGCCCGCGTCGGGCAACGGCGGCGGGCGCGCGCGCTCCTCCCCGCTGGCGCGCCGGCTCGCATCCGAGCGCGGGCT
>JAQBQC010000052.1 GCA_028287205.1 Gemmatimonadota bacterium | reverse complement strand
GAGGACTCCTTGTAAAAGGGCACGTTGGCTTCGGCCAACACGCAAAACCAAGAGACGACGTTCGGTCGTCCGTCTGGTTGCCAGGGAGGGCATCCCGTGAAGCAATCCACTACCCGCGCTCGCCGCTACCAAGCGCGCGCTGTCGGAGTTGTTGCCAGTATTGCGTTCGTCGGCGTCGCCGCAGGCGCGTCCTTCGAGCTGGATGAGCACCCCGACCTCCCGAAAGTTGCACCTGCTATTGTCGCGCCCGCTATCGTCACTGCCGCGGTCGCTGCCCCCGCGAAGCCCATGGCCTTCGCGTTCCTCGATTCGCTCGTCGGGCTCAGCGGAAAGCTTCGCGCCCGGTTCGTCGCCCGCGGCAATGCCTCGCTCGGCGTCCCGATCCTTGCCCAGCTCTTTGGCGATAGCGCGCTCGAAGTGACCGGCGTGCATCCACTCATGGATGCGACCCGCTCGTTCTCGCTGATCACCATGCTGCCGTTCTCCGACAAGCACGCTGGTCGGATCGGCACGTACAACATCGGCAATTGGCCGTACGAGCACCGCGCACCCCGGTCGTCGGAGTACGCGAATCCAAACGGTTTCATCGAGGTCACGGCGGCAAACGAGAGCACCTTCGTCTCGGACCACTTTCGCCTCAGTGATTTCCTGACGCACGATCAGCAGGACACGTGGCCCAAGTATCTCGTGCTGAACGAGCGCCTCGTCGACAAGCTCGAGCTCGTGATCCAGGATCTCAACGCGCACGGCGTGCACGTCGAGCATCTCGCCATCATGTCCGGTTTCCGCACGCCGGAATACAATCGGCAGGGTGTGGGCGAGGGCGGTCGCGCGCGCGACAGCCGTCACCAGTACGGTGATGCGGCAGACGTCTTCGTCGACAACGGGGGTCGAGGCCGGATGGATGACCTCAATCACGACGGACGCGTGGATTCCCGCGACGCACGCGTCATTCGCGACGCGGTCGATCGCGTCGAGGCTGCTCACCCCGAGCTCGTTGGCGGCGTGGGCGTGTACAAAGGCAATTCGGTGCACGGGCCGTTCGCGCACGTGGATGCGCGCGGTGTGCGCGCACGCTGGGGTCGCTCCTGAAGCGACGCTGACCGCACGGCTCCTCGGTTCACCACTACGCCCTTCGCGATTCGCGAGGGGCGTAGCCGTATGGAGACCAGCGTGGTAAATCACACGAAGCCACGTTCGCTCATTTCACCGATCGGCCCGCCATGAATCCCACCCTACGCGATCGGATCGTCCGCACGCTCGAGTCGCTTCCCGACGAGCGCGGATACCAGTTGCTCGACTACGTCGAATTCCTCGAGTCGAAGTACGCCGAGCGAACATCGCAGGCGCCGAACGCGCTGCAGAGGTTCGCGGAAGGGGTGGAGGACACCCTTCGCGCCGGACGCGTATCCGCATCGACGATCTCCGAGACCATGGGGCTCATGAACAAGGCGATGGGCGTGCTGTCCGGCGTCGCTGCCGCTGGCAAGTCAGTTGCAAGTGATGTGGTGGATGCGGCGCAGCGGAATGTCGCGCGCGCCACGACCGAGCGGCCCACTGCCGCTCCGCCCACGTCACCCCCGGCTGAACCCCCGGCCGATTCTTCTGGAGGCACCACCACGTGACCGCGACTACCAGCACAGCAGCCGGCTCGCGCGCGGGCAATCGCAGGCGCGGCGGACCATCGCCTCGCACGGGCGCAAAGCGCACGCTCATCGAGACGATCAAGCAAATACCGTCGTACCTGCGGCTCATGGGCGGGCTGCTCACCGATCCGCGCGTCCCGGCGCTGGACAAGGTGCTGCTGGGCGTTGCCGTCGCCTACGTCGTGATGCCGATCGATCTGATCCCCGACTTCATTCCGTTCATCGGCCAGGTCGACGACGTCTTCGTCCTGATGCTCGCGCTGCGCCGGCTGATCGGCAACGCCGGAACACGCGTCATTCGCGATCACTGGGACGGCGCGATGGAGGATCTGCACCCGACCGCGCTGCAGGAAGTGATCGCCGCTGCGGCCTTCTTTCTTCCGCGCGGCATTCGTCGTCGTCTCCGGAAAGTCGCTCGATAGACGCCACCACGGCGGCGCGATCGCTATCGTCCACCCGTCGCGCCGCGACGCTTTGCATAGCGCTCGCGATCGGCGGATGTGCGCGGCCCGGCGCTGCGCACGCGCCGCTTCGCTGGGGCGGTGACGCGGAGGGCGGCGCACCGTTCGTAGAGGCGGATCCCGCAAACCCGGCACTCGTGCGCGGCTTCGACGTCGAGATCGCATCGATGATCGGGCACGCGCTGCAGCGCGATCCGGTGTTCGTGCAGGTGGCCTGGACCTCCATCGAGGCGTCGCTGGAGCGCGGCGATTTCTCGATCGGCATGTCCGGCGTGGAGGATCGGCCGCAGCTGCGCGAGCGGCACGCGGTGTCGATTCCGTACTTCGAGTTCCGCGAGGTGCTCGCCGTGCGCCCCGCGGACAGCGGGCGCTATCGCACGCTCGCCGATCTCTCCGGCCGGCGCGTCGCCACGCTCGGCGGCACCGGCGCCTACCAGCTGCTGCTCGACCTGCAGCCACGTGGCGGTCCGATTCCCATCTCGTACGACGACGACGTGCACCCGTACAGCGACCTGGTGACTGGCCGCGTGGACGCCGTGCTTCTCGACAACATCATCGCCGAGCGATCGCTGCGCCGTTCCGGAGACTTCTACATCCAGCCCGCTCCGGTTGGGACGGGCCACTACGTGGCGGTGCTCGCCCGCGGCGATACCGCGCTGCGCGATTCCGTGAACGCGATCCTCCGCGCGCGCATGCGCGACGGCTCGCTCGAGAAAGCCTTCCGCGCGTGGCATGTCTGGGACGATGGTCAGGCCCAGTACTTCGCGCGCACGCTCGCGGACTCCGGTGCGCGGCGAACGGTGGGCGCGGCCGAGAGCGTGCGCAGCGTGCGGTCGTATCTTCCCGCGCTGCTCCGTGCGGCGGGTGTCACGCTGCTGCTCTCCTGCCTCGCGATGGCGCTCGCGGTGGCAGTGGGCATCGCGGTGGCCGCGGGGCGAGTGTACGGCTCGCCACTGCTGCGCGCGCCGCTGGCGATCTATGTGGAGGTGATTCGCGGCACGCCGGTGCTGCTGCAGCTCTTCGTGCTGTATTACGGGCTGTCGGGAATCGTGCGCCTCCCCGCGTTTCTCGCGGCCGTGCTCGGACTCGGCCTCAACTATGGCGCGTACGAGTCGGAGATCTATCGCGCCGCGCTTCAGGCGATTCCTCGCTCGCAGCTGGAGGCGGGGCGCACGCTCGGACTTTCGGAGGTGCAGATCCTTCGCCTCGTACGCGGGCCGCAGGCGCTCAGGCTCGCGCTCGCGCCCATGACGAACGACTTCGTCGCGCTGCTGAAGGATTCGTCGCTGGTCTCCGTCATCACGGTCGTCGAGCTGACGAAGCAGACCGCGATCTACGCGACCAACATCGGCAGCTGGGTGGTGCCCGGGCTCCTGTGCGCCGCGATCTATCTCGCGATGTCGCTGCCGCTGTCGCGTCTCGCGCGGCGGCTCGAGAGGAGATGGAGCACCGTATGACGCAGGCACTCGACGTGCGAAGCGTGCACGCCTCGCGCGGCTCGCACGAGGTGCTGCGCGGCGTGACGCTCGACGTCGCACCCGGAGAGATCTGTGCGCTCATGGGCACCTCCGGCGCCGGGAAGACGACGATGCTCCGCGCCATCGCCGCACTCGGTCCGTTCGACTCGGGGTCGATCGTCGTCGACGGCTTTGCGCTCGCGCCAGGACACGTGCCGCCCGAATCGAAGCTGCGCGTGCTGCGCCGAAGCGTGGGAATGGTATTTCAGTCGCAATCGCTGTTCGAGCATCTCACGGTGATGGACAACGTCACTCTCGCGCTCGTGCACGCGCTCGGCTGGACGCGCGAGCGCGCCGAGGCAGAGTCGCTCGCGCTGCTCACGACGCTCGGCGTAGCGCATCGCGTGAGCGCGTTCCCGCGACAGCTCTCGGGCGGCGAGGCGCAGCGCGTCGCCATCGCGCGCGCGCTCGCACCCGACCCCACGCTCCTGCTGCTCGACGAGCCGACCTCCGCGCTCGACCCCGCGCGCCGCGGCAG
>JAQBQC010000406.1 GCA_028287205.1 Gemmatimonadota bacterium | reverse complement strand
GATGCGGGAACAGATAGCCGTGCTGATAGACGATGCCGGCATTTCGCTTGTCGGGTGCGACACCAGCCATGTCTTTCCCGCTCAGCCTCAGCCTGCCGCTCTCGAGCGGGATGATCCCGGCGATGGTCTCGAGCAGCGTCGTCTTTCCCGATCCCGCGGCGCCGATCACCACTCCGTACTTCCCCGCGGGCACAACGAAGCTCACGTCGCGCAGCGCGAAGTCGCCAACGCGCGCGCTCAGTCCCTCCGCGTCGATCACTGGAGCATCATCGCGCCACTCCGCGACGCGCGCAGCGCACGCAGCGCGAACAGCGGCACGAACGCGAGCAGCGCGAGCACCGCGGCCACCGGCAGCGCCTCGTCCAGCCCGTAGCTCGTGAACCGGTCGTAGCTCAACACACTCGCGACCTTGGGGTTGTACGTCAGGATCACGATCGCGCCGAACTCGCTCACCGCGCGCGCCCACACGACCACGCCCGCCGCAATGAGCCCGCGCGAGGACAGCGGCAGCGTCACGCGCCTGAACGCGCGCCACGCCGGATCGCCGAGCGATCGCGCCACGGCCTCGTAGCGCGTGTCCACCCGCGCGAATGCCTCGCGAGTGGCACTCACGTACAACGGGGCCGAGACGAACAGCATCGCGCACACGATGCCGATCGGTGACCCGACCACGCGGATGCCGAGATCGAGCAGCGTCCCGCCCACGAGCGAGCGGCGGCCCAGGACCAGCAGCAGCGCGATGCCCGCCACCGGATGCGGAATCAACAGTGGCAGATCGATGAGCGCCGCCAGGAGCGCGCGCCCCCGGAATTGCCGCCGCTCCAGCAGATATGCGAGAGGCGTTCCGCCCAGAATCGCCAGCGCGGTCGCACTCGTGGCTGTGATCGCGGTGAGTGCGAGCGAGTTTCGCAGCTCACCATCCGTCGTCAAATGACGGAGTCCTTCCACGCCGCCTGCACCGATTAGCCGGGCTATGGGCGCAACCAGAAATAGCAGGAAAACCGAGCCGCAGAACGCGGCGATCACGCTTGCCGCGCGGTGCGCATTTCGCATGGAGCCAAGCTAGCCGCGATCGAGGCCCCCGCAAGCGCCTCGCCGAAACCGCTGTCTTCCACCATCGTACATTCAACGCGTCACGATTTCTTCAAAGGAGCCTTGTTCCTTGGCAGAGCCAGCGATCGACATTCAGCAGGTTCACAAATCGTTCGACGGGCACGCGGCAGTACGAAATCTTTCGCTTCAGGTGCCTCGCGGAACCGTCTACGGCCTGCTCGGGCCCAACGGCGCAGGCAAGACCACGACAATCCGGATGATCCTCGACATCATCGAGCCCGATTCCGGCACGATCACCATCTTCGGCCAGTCGAGCATCCGCGGGCGCGACGGCAATCGCATCGGCTATCTCCCCGAAGAGCGCGGCCTCTACAAGAAGATGCAGGTGCGCCGCGTGCTCAGATTCCTCGCCGAGCTGAAAGGCGTGCGTGGTGGCGACGCCGACAAGCGCATCGAGCTCTGGCTCGAGCGTCTCTCGCTCACCGGCGGCGACAAGGACTGGGGCAGCGCGCGCGTCGAAGAGCTCTCACGCGGCATGCAGCAGAAGGTGCAGTTCATCGGCGCGCTGCTGCACGAGCCCGACCTCGTCATTCTCGACGAGCCCTTCAGCGGCCTCGATCCCATGAATGCGCAGGCACTCAAGGACACGATCGTCGATCTCCGCCGCGACGGACGCACGGTCATCTTCAGCACGCACCTGATGGAGAACGCCGAGCGCCTGTGCGATGCGCTGTGCATCATCGCGAACGGCGAGAAGGTGCTCGACGGCACGGTCGCCGCCGTGAAGGCCGAGCACGGTGGACAGTATCTCGCGATCGCGCTTGGAGAGGACCGCTCCGCCGCCATCGACGACATCTTCGCCGACCGCTCCGTCATCATGCACCTCGACGACTCCAACCGCACGGTGGAGATCGAGCTCGCGCCCAACGCGAGCCCCCAGCTCCTTCTTCGCAGGCTCATCGACGCCGGAGCCGTCATCGAGCGCTTCGAGCTCGTGCAGCCGTCGCTGCACCGCATCTTCATCGACACGGTGGGCGCGACGGACGTCGAGCCGGGAATGAGCGGCCATGGGTAAGCTCTTCGCGATCATCAAGCGCGAGTACCTCGAGCGCGTGCGCTCGAAATGGTATCTCTTCAGCACCGCCCTCGGCCCCATCTTCTTCGGCATCATCGTCATCGTCCCGATGGTGATCTCGAGCCGCACCAAGCCGTCTCCGGACCTCTCGCACGTCGTCATCCTCGACGCCACCGGCACGCAGCTCGGCATCCGTGTCGCAGGCGAGCTCGCGGGAGGGATCTCCGCCTCGGAGCCCTCGCGCGCCGTGGTCCGTGCGGTCGCACCGTCCGCGCTGGCGGAGGCCGAGAGCACCGCCACGCACGAGGTCATGCGCACGAAGGATCCGATGATGGGCTACCTCGTGCTCGACTCGGCCACGCTCGAGGGCAAGAGCGAGCGCTACGCCGGTCGCAACGCGTCCGCACTCGTCGATGTGAAGGAGATCGAGAACGCGGTGCAGCGCAGTCTTCTCGCGCAGCGGCTCGAGAACGAGGGACTGCAGGCGTCGCGCATCAAGGCGCTCACCGACGTGAATCTGGACATGAAGTCGGAGCGGCTGTCCGAGCGCGGACGCGAAGCGGGCGGACTGGCGAGTGCGCTCTTCTCGTATCTGCTCGCGTTCGTGCTCTACATGATGCTCGTCATCTACGGCCAGCAGATTCTGCGCGGCGTGATGGAGGAAAAGACGTCGCGCGTGGCGGAGGTCGTGATCTCGAGCGTGTCGACCGACGCGCTGCTCGCGGGGAAGGTGATCGGCGTAGGCGCGGCGTCGCTCACGCAGATGGTGGTCTGGGCGTTCTCGAGCGTGCTCGTGTACAAGGCGCGCGGCGCGATCCTCGCGAGCTTCCACGTGGCCAACGTGCAGAT
>JAQBQC010000563.1 GCA_028287205.1 Gemmatimonadota bacterium | reverse complement strand
CCCAGCAGACTGAAAGAGGAGCTGAAGCATGACATTCGTGACGCCACCATTGGACGAGTCGAGAATATGGCACAGCAAACGGCAGAGATAGTGTCCGACGCTCAGCGCACGGTCATGCAGTCGATTCGGGAGAATCCAATTCCCGTGGCGATGGTCGGAATTGGACTCGGATGGCTGATCCTGAACGGACGCGGAGGACAGAAGCAGATGGGATCGGGCTCGTCGTACCTTGAAGAGCAGCGACGGGGATGGGGAACGCAGTACGAGGATCAGCAGCACGGCGGCTACAACGAGCAGGCGGGAACCATCGATCGTGCACGCGCCAAGGCGAGCGAAGTAGTGGACTCGGTGAAGCACAAGACATCCGAGCTCAAAGAGCAAACGCAGCGCACGGCCGGCCGCGTGGCTGAGAGCGCACAGGACGTGGCGGGCCTCGTAGCCGAGGAGACCCGCATGCAGTCACGTCGCGTGGAACGGGCGTTCCAGGAGAATCCGCTCGTGATCGGCGCGGCCGCACTGGCGCTCGGGCTCGCAGCCGGGCTTGCCATTCCGTCCACGGAGAAGGAGGCCGAGCTCGTGGGCGACACTCGTGATCACCTCGTCGACAAGGTGAAGGCTGCTGCCGAGGACACGAAGGCGAAGGTGGAACAGGTGGCCGAGCGCGTCGTGAATGAGGCGCAATCGACTGCCAAGGATGCAGCGCAGCAGGTTGGCTTGATGTCGTGAGCCGGGTTGCGGCGAGGCGTACACAACGCCTCGCCGGAGCCCGCCGCATCGCACTGTCGCGACGCCGGAGAGTGAGCCCGCCGCGGCTCCTTTCCGCAGATTTGCCGCGCCCGATATTCTCAGCGAACCAGCGGTCCAGCCCGTAAATCATGGGCGGGCACCTCAAGTGACCGCCGCGCTCGCGTACGCCCGAGCTCGGGCCAATTTCCCGTTCCTCACAGGTTCGCCGTGATTCAGACTCTTCGTCGACTCTCGTTACTTCTCATCGCCACCGTCCTGGTTGGCGGGCTCGCCTTCCGCGCCTCCGCCCAGCAGCCCTCGAGTGGGATCGATACATCCAACTTCGACCACTCGGTTCGACCTCAGGATGATTTCTATCGCTACGTGAACGGCGGATGGCTCAAGACCGCGCAGATTCCCGCGGACGCCTCGAGCTGGGGCGCGTTCCAGGAGCTCCGCGAGAACAGCCGCAACGCCGAGCACCAGCTGTTCGAGGAGGCGAGCAACGCCAAGGCGAAAGCGGGAAGCCCCGAGCGCAAGGTCGGCGATCTCTACGCGAGCTACATGGACAGCGCGCGCGTCGAGCAGGTCGGCACGGCGCCGCTTGCGCCGGAGCTCAAGTCCGTCGCGTCGCTCAAGAGCGCTTCGGAGCTGCCGTCGACGTTCGCGCACTTCGCGCGGCTCGGCGTGACCAGCCCCATGGGCGTGTTCGTGAACGCCGACGCGAAGCATTCCACGCAGAACATTCTTCAGGTATCGCAGTCCGGCCTCGGCCTTCCCGACCGCGACTACTATCTCAAGCAGGACGCGAAGATGGCGTCGGCGCGGGCGGCGTACGTCGCATACATCGCGCAGATGCTGACGCTCGCGAAGCAGCCCGATGCCGAGGGCGCCGCGAATCGCATTCTCGCGCTCGAGACGGAGATCGCGGGGCCGCAGTGGGAGCGGGCGCGTAATCGCGATCGCAACGCCACGTACAACAGGATGACTGTGGCCGAGCTGTCGGCGATGACGCCGTCGTTCAACTGGAAGAGCTATCTCTCCGCATCGGGGCTGTCGAAGGCGAACGAAGTGGTCGTGCGTCAGCCGGACTACATCAAGGCGGTCGATCCGATTCTCGCGAAGACGCCGGTATCGACGTGGCGCGAATATCTCACCTTCCACCTGCTCGACGAATTCTCGAGCGTGCTTCCAGCGCCGTTCGTGCAGGCGAGCTTCGCCTTCCACGGCAGGACCCTCAACGGGCAACAGGAGCTCGCCGCGCGGTGGAAGCGCGCCGTGGACGGCACGAACTCCACGCTGGGCGAAGCCGCGGGCACGCTCTACATCGCCAAGTATTTCAAGCCCGAGGCGAAGGCTCGCATGGATGCGCTGGTGAAGAACATCATCAACGCATACAGGGTGGGCATCGACAGTCTCGAGTGGATGAGCCCCGAGACGAAGGCGCAGGCGAAGGAAAAGCTCGCGCACTTCAAGGTGAAGATCGGCGCGCCGGACAAGCCGCGTGACTATTCGTCGCTCGCCATCAAGCGCGATGATCTGTTCGGAAACGAGGTTCGCTCGCGCGAGTTCGAGTACGCGGACATGACGTCGCGCCTGGGCAAGCCGGTCGACAACACGCGCTGGGGGATGACGGCGCCGACGGTGAACGCGCAGTACAACTCGATCGCGAACGACATCACCTTCCCTGCCGGAATTCTGCAGCCACCGTTCTTCAACGTGAATGCGGACGACGCGGTGAATTACGGCGCGATCGGCGCGGTGATCGGGCACGAGATCGGCCATGGCTTCGACGATCAGGGGCGCAAGTCGGACGGCGAAGGAAATCTGCGCGACTGGTGGACGGCAGGCGATGCGACGGCGTACGAGGCGCGCACATCGAAGCTCGGTGCGCAGTACGATGCGATCAGTCCCATCGACGACCTGCACATCAACGGCAAGCTGACGATGGGCGAGAACATCGGAGATCTGAGCGGACTGGCGCAGGCGTATCGCGCGTATCGCATCTCGCTCAATGGAAAGGAGGCGCCGGTGATCGACGGGCTCACCGGCGATCAGCGCTTCTTCATCGGCTTCGCGCAGATCTGGCGCGGCAAGATTCGCGATGACGCGCTTCGGCAGCAGCTGCTCACGAATCCACATTCGCCCGGTGACTACCGTGCGAAGGTGCCGCTCGTGAACAACGACGTCTTCGAGACGACGTTCGACGTGAAGCCGGGCGACAAGATGTATCTCCCGCCGGGAGATCGCGTGAAAATCTGGTAGTGCACCTCTAGAGCACGACAGGCAGGCCCGAAAGGGCACTCCCCTTGTGTGGCGATGGGAAGGAGCCTATGCTCCTTTCCATCACTGCACGGTGGAGAAGATGGCTGACATCGATGTTGGTCTCATGCGCGGCACGCTCGACCTGCTGATCCTCAAGGCACTCACCTGGGGACCACGGCACGGCTACGGCGTAGTCGACTGGATCGAGCAGGCGACGGGAGCGGCGCTCCTCGTGGGCGAGGGCACGCTCTATCCCGCCCTGCACCGGCTCGAGGCGCAGGGATGGATCGAGGCGGAGTGGGGCCTCTCCGAAAACAACCGCCACGCGAAATTCTACAAGCTCACCGCCACAGGCCGCGCGCAACTGCGCACCGGACTCTCGGCGTGGCAACAGTTCGTGGAAGCGGCATCGCGCGCACTGCACACGAGCGCGTCACCGCGCCCGGCATGAGCGATCGCGGTGCCTGGACGCGTGTCTTCCGCATCGGCGTCGGCGCAAAGCACCTCGAGCGCGACGTCGACCAGGAGCTCGACTTCCACATCGCCATGCGCACGCAAAAGCTCCTCGCCACCGGCCTTCCACCCGACGCAGCGCGCGCAAAAGCGCTCGAGCGATTCGGCGATCTGCGCACCGTGCGCGACAGCTGCCTGGACATCGATCATCAACGGGAACGCGCCATGCGACGCACCAACTACCTGAGCAACCTGCGGCAGGACATCACCTACGCACTCCGCACGATGCGGCAGAACGCGGGGTTCACCGCCGTCGTGCTGCTCACCCTCGCACTCGGCATCGGCGCGAACACCTCGACGTTTACGCTCATCGATGCGCTCGTACTGCGCTCGCTTCCCGTGCCGCATCCCGAGCAGCTCGTGACGATCGGCAATCCGGCGCGCGTCGGCGGCCTCTCGGAGGGCACTCCTCGAAATGACATCGCGTCGTATCCGCTGTACGCGGACGTGCGCGCTCAGAGCAAGCTGCTCGCAGGCGTCTACGCGTCCGGCCGCTCGAACCGACTCGACATGCTCGCGGACGAGAAGCAGAAAGAGCCCGAGCATCCGCGCGGGCGCTACGTGTCGGCGAACTATTTCTCCGTGCTGCAGGTGCCCGCGGCGCTCGGCAGAACGTTCTCACCCGAGGAGGATCGCGCCATCGGGGGCGCTCCCGTTCTCGTCATCAGCTATGGGTACTGGCTCACGCGATTCGCGGGCGACCGATCCGTCGTGGGACGATCGGTGCTGGTGAACGGCGTGCCACTCACCATCATCGGCGTCGCCCCGCGCTCGTTCCCCAGCGACATCGTCGGACAGCGCACGGATGTCTGGATCCCGATCATGGAGCAACATGCGCTAATGCCGAATTCACCGGCGCTCACCGACCGAAGCGTGAGCTGGATTCTCATGATGGGACGGCTCGCTCCAGGCGTCACGCTCGCGCAGGCGCGAGCCGAGGTGACCGCCATCGAGAACCGCTCACTCGTGGAAAACGCAAAGCCCGCGGAGCGCGCGAGCATCGAAAAGGACGTGCGCGAGAAGCCACTGCGCGTGGAGTCGGGCGCGCGCGGGTTCTCATATTACCGTCATCTGCTCGCTGGTCCCCTCTTCATTCTCATGGCCGCGGTGAGCGTCGTGCTGCTCATCGTCTGCGCGAATCTCGCGAACCTGATGCTCGCACGTGCATCGGCCCGTGGTCGAGAGATGAGCGTTCGCATGGCGCTCGGCGCAAATCGCGCTCGCCTCGTCCAGCAGCTGCTCACGGAAAGTGTCCTGCTCTCCGTCGTCGGAGGGGCGCTCGGCGTGCTCCTCGCACTCTGGGGAAGCTCGGCGCTGATCGCGTTGACGGGTGGTGCGCAGGTCGATGCGCGGCTCGATGGGCGCGTACTCTTTTTCACTGCTGCCCTGTCCCTCGCTACCGCAGTCCTGTTCGGCCTCGTTCCGGCACTCCGGGCCACGCGCGTCGAGCTCGCTGCTGCGCTTCGTGCGCAGGGGCGCGGAGTCTCGAATGCGGAGCGCGGCACCGGCAGATTCGGTCTCGGCAAGATGCTGGTCGTCGCGCAGGTGGCGTTGTCAGTGCTGCTGCTGGTGGGCACCGGCATGCTCGTGCGCAGCATGCAGCGCCTGCAGGCCACGGACATTGGCGTCGCGCGCGACCAGCTGCTGATGGTGGAGGTCGATGCGGAGCGCGCCGGCTACAAGGACGCGCGCCTGCTCACCCTCATGCGTGCGCTGGTGACGCGGGCGAACCAGACTCCGGGTGTCGTGGCGACGTCGCTTTCGGAAAATGGAATCTTCTCCGGCACGGAGTCGGCGACCAACGTGCGGGTGGAAGGCTTCACGGCGCAGTCGGATGAGGACAGCAGCATCGCCTACGACGATGTCGGGCCCGCCTACTTTCGCACGATCGGCGCGCGCCTCGTACAGGGACGAGTCTTAGAGGATCGCGACAACGTATCCGGCGCCAAGGTCGCCGTGCTCAACCAGACCGCAGCCCGCTTCTTCTTTCCAAGGGGCAACTCGCTCGGCGCTCACATCTCCTCGGACAGCCTGACGTACGAGATCATCGGCGTGGTCTCCGACATCGAGGAGCAGAACCTGCGCGCCGAGCCAACGAGGCGGGTCTACATCCCCGCATCTCAGATTCCGGCGACGCCGGGAAGATTCTCGCTCGAGGTGCGCACTTCGGGAGACCCGGCGCGACTGGGCGAATCGCTTCGCCGCTCGCTCGCGACCGTGGACCCTGCGCTCTCGCTGCGTGCGCAGCCGCTCACGGAGCTGGTGCAGGAATCGATCGCGCAGGACAAGCTCGTCGCGCGTGTCGTGAGCGTGTTCGGCATCCTCGCGCTCGCGCTGGCCGCGCTCGGACTCTACGGCGTGATGACCTACGCCACCACGCGACGCACGAGCGAGTTTGGGCTGCGCATGGCGCTCGGCGCGGAGCCTGGAAATGTGCTGCGGCTCGTGCTTGGCGAGGCGATGCTCCTCGTCGCTGGCGGCGTAATGGTGGGAATGCCGGCGGCGCTCGGCGCGATGCAGCTCGTGAAGCACCAGCTGTACGAGATCGGGCTGCTCGACTGGCCCTCGATCCTCGTCGCCCTGCTCGTGCTCGGAGCGAGTGCCGCCCTTGCCGGCTACGTGCCCGCGCGCCGCGCGGCGCGAGTGGGTCCCCTCGTCGCACTGCGCGACGCGTAGCGGGCGTCGCCCAGGCATTTCCGAGTCGTCAAGGAGGCGGCGGACGAACTTTTTCCGCTGCGCCCAGGTGCCGGCGCTGTTGAGCCGAGCGATATTGCGTGGACGAATGCCTGGCGCAAAGGAGAAAACATGGCGGTTCGCTCATATCGCATGCGTGCGGGATTGTCCGAGCACGACATGCAGCGCGCGGAAGAGGGTAAGTGCTACAAGGCCGAGCCGTCCGAAGACAAGCTCGGGCACAAGACGGATCTGCTGGACCTGCTGGAGGATGATGGCACCCCCGTGGCGATCTTCGTTCCGAGAAGCCACGTTGAACCGTGCGACGAGTGATGTGAACATCTCCCCCGCGGGAGTGATCGGATCGCAGCGTAGAGGCCGCCATGACCGGCGCGTTCGTGTACGGACCCGCCCTGGCCTGCGCGGCGTTCATCATCACCCTCCTGCTCACGGGTCGCGCGCGGCCGGTGTGAGCGCGGGGGGACGTGCCGAACATTCGAATCGATCGCCGCCTACCACCTCGCACGCTGAGGTCCGCCATGACAGCTACCGATCCTCTCCGCCAACAGCTGGCCCTCTTCATCGATTTCGGCGAGGCCCACGTTACGGCCGAAGCGGCGATGGCCAACCTCGACCCCGCACTGCAGGGGCAGCGCCCCGAGGGGCTGCCGCATTCACCGTGGGAACTGCTCGAGCACATTCGTCTCACACAGCACGACATCCTCGACTTCTGCGTGAACCCGAAGTACGAGGAGATGAAGTGGCCGGATGACTACTGGCCGCCAAGCCCCGCACCGCCCAACGCCGAGGCGTGGAACAAGCGCGTGGCGAGCTTCCGCAAGGATCGCGACGCGTTTCGTAAGCTCGCCACCGATTCGAAGATCGATCTGTTCGCGAAGATTCCGCACGGCGAGGGCCAGACGTATCTGCGCGAGTTGCTCCTCGCACAGGATCATCTCTCCTATCACACGGGACAGCTCGTTCTGGTTCGGCAGGCGCTCGGCGCGTGGCCCCCAGCGAAGTAGTGCATGACCGAACGTGAGCGCCGCGCGTTCCTGACGGCCGAGTGGCGCTATCTGGTAATGCTCAACTACGATGTCGATCCGGCGATTCTGCATGCGCTCGTTCCGAGACACACGGTGCTCGACCTGTGGAACGGGCGCGCCATCGCGAGCGTCGTCGGCTTTCGCTTTCTGCGCACACGCCTCCTGGGCGCGCCGATTCCCTTCCATCGCAGCTTCGAAGAGGTGAACCTGCGCTTCTACGTACGGCACACGACGTCTGAGGGCGAGGTGCGCCGCGGAGTCGTGTTCGTGCGCGAGCTCGTGCCGCGTGCAGCGATCGCGCTGGTGGCGCGCCTCGCTTACAACGAGCCGTATCTGTCGCTGCCGATGCGGAGCACCGTGCCGCGCACGCCTGTGGAGAATCCGGCGCGGGTCTCCTATGAATGGCGAACCGGATCGCGTTGGCAGAAGGTTGCGGCCACGTCGAGTGGCGCGCCTTCATTGCCGGAAGTGGGCTCGGAACAAGCCTTCGTCACCGAGCACTTCTGGGGCTATACGCGCCAGCGCGACGGCGCGACCGTCGAGTACGAGGTGAAACATCCGCGGTGGCGCGTGTGGTCGGCAACGGAGCCCTCTCTCGATGCGGATGTGCCGCGCCTGTACGGCTCCTCGTTTGCGCGCGCGCTCGCGCCGGCGCCCGTTTCCACGTTCATCGCCGAGGGATCGGAGGTTACCGTGTATCGGCCTCGCCGGATTGGGGCGCCCGCTGCATCATCGGCGACCTGACCCCGCCCCTGCCGGCTCGAGGCAGGCGCTCTGGCGCGATGGACGTGCGCGCGTGCACGATTCTCGCGCCGTCCACGAGGCGATCGACGCACGACCCACGCAAGAGAGGATCAATCATGCAGATTCTCATACACGCATTGTGCAGCAAGGGGGAAAGCCTGCGCGAGGCGATCGCGAACGATGCCCGCCTCGAGAAGCATCACCTGCTGAAGGTGCGGGAAAAGCAGGCGGGGCGTGCGCCAGGCTGGATGAAGCTGCGCAGTGCGACGAGCGCGGCCGGCGTGCTCAATATCGAATGGCACCCGCAGTCTTCGGTACTGCTGGCGCGGGTGATCACGCGCGGCTCCGGGCTCGCGAGTGTGATCGTGGGTGACTACATCAACTATCTGCTCCGCAGGCACGGACGCCGGGTCAGAACCATCATCACGGCGAAATCGCTCTAGCCCATCGGGCGCGCTTGTGATGGCCGCGCACGCCCGCTCTTATTGTAGCTGTGCTCCATGCGTGCTCGGCGCCGCCGCCTGCGTCGCCGGCATACTCGCCATTGCCTCCTGCCCACTGGCTCAGAATGAAGAT
>JAQBQC010000490.1 GCA_028287205.1 Gemmatimonadota bacterium | reverse complement strand
TCTTCGGCGGGCTGCACAGATCGGCCCTATGCTCGGCGAGCGCGCGTGCGGCCGCCGAACTGAGGCAAATCGCGATCACGATGAACTGCACTGACTTGTGGAGCTGCACTGATACCTCGCTGAAAATGTTGCGAATTCGAGCTCATCGAAAAGGCCGGCTCGACGAGCCGGCCTTCTCTGAAGAGTAGGACGCGAACCAACCAGTGCTATGGCGCGCAGCTTCCCTGCACCGTGTAGTGCAGCCCCTGATCCTGTGTGTCGACGCGCAGCATGTATGCGGCCGGCGACTTCGCATCGTGCGGCTTGAGGTTCGACGCAACGAGCGTCACGAGCTGCTTCTGCACGGGATCGGGGAGATCGCTCTGCGCCACACTGAGGCCGGCGAGGGATCCCGAGCCGTCGAACTTGAGCGACATGGTCGCGAATCCGTGCGGCATCGCTGCTGCGCCGGAGACGAGCATCTGGACGAGCGCGCTGTCGACGACGGCGCTCGCCGCGGGAAGTGTTGGATCGGGCTTGGGGACGCACGGTGGAGCGGCGACCGGCGGAGCAGCAGCCACGGCGCCGGGAGCGGCCTCCCGGAGCGAGCTCGCGATCGTTTGCTGCGCGACTGGTGCAGCACTTCCTGCCGACCCGGGAAAGGTGATGGTCCAGAACATCTGCCGGTTCGCCCCGATGTCGGATTGAATGTTCGACTTGAACGCGACGAACACTTCGCGCTCGCTGCCCGTCGAGAAAAAGCGTGCGACGACCATGTACTGCGGGCCCGCCTGACCCGATGGACTCATCGCGTTGTCTTCCTCGTTCCACATGTAGGACGTCAGCTCGGCGCGTCGCCCACTCAGCACGGTCGTGCAATCGGCAGTCTGCGTGAGTGCGGCGCCACCCACGTTCATGTTGCTCGGGCCGGCACCGCTACCGATCAGAATGAAACGATGCGATCCGCTGGTGTAGCCGTGTGTTTCCGCGCTTGAAATACCCGCCCAGGCGCCGCCCGCGACGAATCCGGGAGGCATAAGGATGGTCATCCCGCCGATTTCCGAGAACGAGTGCCACTTCTCCGTCTTCATCGTGGGAGCGCTGCAGAGATCGAAGCGCGCCGATGCAGAGGCCTGGTTTGTGATCGACAAAAGAGCGACTGCAGCTGCTGCCGAACAAAGCGCTACTGAGCTCCGCATGAGCCTGATACCTCGCCTAAGGGATGAGGTCGCCACGACCTGTGCGCCCACACCCTAAGCGAGGGACCCCAAAACGCAATGATTTGTTTATTCCAACGATGCACAACGATTCTTTGCGGGTTGTTCGTTCTGGCCCTTCACCCACCCGGCCTCGTACCTTCCCCGTCCTCTTCCCACATGAGAGCTCTGATGATCGCGACAAGAAACACCCGCATCTCGTTTGCGCTCGCCGTCGCCTTCGGTGCGGCCGCCGCCTGCACGAAGGGCGCTCCCTCCAACGGCGACAGCGCTGCCGCGATGGGCGCGACATCCGCGGCGGCGCCCGCACCCGCCGCACCGCGTGCACAGATGGGGATGATGATGGGCGATTCCGCCATGATCATGCTGGATGGCTTCTGCGGCGCTGAGACGGGCGACTCGGCGATGGGCGCGCGCGTCGATCTCATCGTGAACGGCGACGCCGCGCAGCGCGCGTCGCACGTGATGATCAACGTCGTCCCCGCCGCGCCGGGCGATCTCAAGGCGGAGCTGGTCGCGGGCCGCGATGCACACGCGATGTGCGGCGGCCGCGCGCGACGGATCTACATCGGGGGCACCACGATGTTTCTTGGCAATCCGACGCTCACGCTCTCGAGCGCTGTGCCGGTGACCGTCGCTGCACGCAGCACGCTCGGCGCCATGCTCGGTGCGCCGGTGGATGTGAAGCCGGGGCAGAAGGGAGCGGTGCTCAAGTGGGACTCGACTCCTGCCGCCAAACCGTAGCGGCTAGCGGCGTCCCTGCGTGCCCGTGCGCGCCCACGGAATGACCTCCAGGCGCTCGAGCGGAATCGGCTTGTTGGTGTTCTCGTCGATGCCGAACTTCTCCGGAGTCTGATACAGGCGCTCGAGCGCCGCATCGATCTCCGCGAGCTCGGCCGACTCGCGCGTCGCATTGGATGCCTCGATCTCGGCATTGATGGTATCGGTGCCGAGATCGGCTGGATGGAACGGCAGCTTGGTCAGGTCGCCGGACTGCTCCTGCTCATCATCCGCCGCTTCGGCGCCGGTGTACCGCTGAAGCTCTCGCTGCAGCGCTGCGCGCTCCTGCAGAAGACGCTCCTCGAAGTGCTTGAGTTGTGCCGCGGAGAGTGCCATCGGTGGTATCCGTTCGAGTGATGTGAATCGTCCAACTCGCTTGCTGGTAGGCAAGGGGCGTTCCGAAACATCGGAAGAAAAGCACACGCCAGCCGCGTCAATTGGCACCCGCGGGATTCCAATCGAAAATCGGGCCTCTCTCAAATGGATTCGATTGGCACGTGCAGCGATGCACGATCGTGACGCGTGCCATGCGAGGTGTAAGGCTGTCGACAGATTTCAGCCGTAACTTTTGCGGCGAGCTGCTCTGCACGTCTCGGCACTTCATTTTCAGTCATTACGCATGCACCTCGCCGCACTCCATCGCCCACGTCATCGCGCAGTCCACGTCGTCATTGGGACCGCAGCATTGCTCGTCGCTGCCGCCGTACAGCTCGCCGCGCAGAGCGCCGCTCCCTACCACCAGATCGCGTCGTATACGCTCGGCGGCGATGGCGGGTGGGACTACCTCACGCTCGACACGGTCTACCATCGGCTGTTCGTGGCTCGCAACGATCGCGTGATGGTCATCGACCAGAGCTCGGGAAAGCTCCTCGGCGAGATCCCGGGGCTGCATCGCACACATGGAGTCGCGCTCGACTATCACTCGCAGCACGGCTTCGTCACGGCAAGCGGTGACAGCTCGGTCACGATGTTCGATCTCGCGACGCTCAAGGTGCTCGGGGCAGCGAAGGCTGGTGCAGGCGCGGATGCACTCATCTTCGATGAGGGATCCGGTCACGCGTTCTCGTTCAACGGCAGCGGCAATAGCGCGACCGTGATAGACGGCCGGACGGGAAAGAGTGTCGCCACCATTCCGCTCGGCGGCAGCCCGGAGTTCGCGGTGTCCGACGGCATGGGGAAGGTGTTCGTGAATCTCGAAGACAGCAGCGCGGTCGTCGAGATCGACGCGAGAGCGAACCGTGTCACGAGACGCTGGTCGCTCGCGCCGTGCGAATCACCATCGGGGCTCGCCATCGACATCGCGCATCATCGGCTGTTCAGCGGCTGCGAGAACAAGATGATGGCGATATCGGACTACGGCGCGGGCAAGGTGCTCTCGACTGCTCCCATCGGCAGTGGCGTCGATGCCGATCGCTTCGATCCCGGCACCGGCCTCGCGTTCTCGTCCAACGGCGAAGGATCGATCACCGTCGTGCACGAGGACAGTCCGGAAAAGTTCTCCGTGGCACAGACGATCGCGACCGCGCCAGGCGCGCGCACGATGGAGCTCGATCACGCTTCGCACCGGCTCTACACCGTCACGGCGAAATTCGGCCCCGTTCCCGAACATGCGACGCCGGACAACCCGCGCCGCCGCCCGCCCATTCTTCCGAACAGCTTCGTTCTGCTGGTGCTCGGGCAGTGACTGAACGCCACTCGCGGGCGTAGCTTTCCGCCATGCGCGTTCTTCTCGTCGAGGACGACCGGTCACTGGCCGATATCGTGGTTGCTGGAATGCGAGAACAGCACCTCGTCGTCGTGGTCGCGGTGAACGCGCGCGAGGGCCGCGAGCGCGCGGAGCTCGGCGACTACGACGTGATCGTGCTCGACGTGATGCTTCCCGACGGCTCCGGCTTCGAACTGTGTGCGTGGATCCGCGAACGTGGCATCACCACGCCGATTCTGATGTTGACGGCGCGCGATGCCGTCGACGACAGGGTGCTCGGGCTGGAGGCCGGAGCGGACGACTACCTGATCAAGCCCTTCGCCTTCCGCGAGCTCGTCGCGCGCGTGCGCGCGCTCGGCCGCCGGCGTCCCGCGATCGCATCCGCCGAGCATGACATTGCGGATCTGCACGTGGACCTCACGTCTCACGTCGTATCGCGGAAGGGGACGTCCATCCGCCTCACCGCCAAGGAGTTCGCGCTGCTCGAGTTCTTCGTGACGCACGCCGGCGTGGTCGTCGATCGCGCATCGATCACGGCGCACGTGTGGGATGAGAATCACGATCCATTCACGAATGTGCTCGAAGTGCTGGTGCGCCGGTTGCGGCGCAAGATCGACGACGAATTCGAGCCCAAGCTCATCCACACGCTGCGCGGCTCCGGCTACCGCTTCGGACCTTGACGCCATCCGGCGTTCCGGACGCAAGGAGCACTCGGCCGTCTGCTTCGGCGGCGCGTGCGCTCCGGCGGCTGCGGCTGCGCGTCACGGCATGGTACGTCGGCACCTTCGCGATCGTGCTCGCGATGCTCGGCGCGCTCCTCTTCGCGGCGCTCGCGCACGATGTGTCCGTGAGTCTCGACGCTTCGCTGCGCGCATCGACGAGAGAGATCGCGCGCGCTGCGGAGCGGCGAGAACAGGAGCGAGCGCTTCCCGGCGCCGGAGCGATCGATGCGATTGACGAGCTCAGAATTCCGGAGCGGGAGCTCTATCTGTTCGACCTCTCGGGGCGCCCGCTCACGCCACCGACAGCGGATACCGCGATCCAGTCGCTCGCGCGCCAGGCGGCCGCAAAGGGCTCGAGCACGAGACACTGGGAGGCTCCGCACGATCTGACCTTGCAGGTGTACGCCGAGCGATTCACGACGAGTGGCGGCAAGCAGTATGTCGCGGCAGCATCGGTGAATCGCGACACGATCGACGATCGGTACGCCACGCTGCTCGAGCTCGCGGGCGCGCTGGGAGCGTTCGGTCTCGTGCTGGTGGCGAGCGGCGGCTGGCTGCTCGCGCAGAAGTCCGTTGCGCCGGTGGAGGCGACGATGGAGCAGATGCGCCGCTTCATGGCGGATGCCGCGCACGAGCTGCGTACGCCCGTGGCGGTGATCCGGAGCCGCGTCGATGTCACGCTCGAGCGCCCGCGCGACGCCGCGACATACGAGACGACGCTCGCGGAGCTGCGCGTGGAGGTAGAGCGGCTCGCCACGCTCGTGAACGATCTCTTCACCCTCGCGCGCGCGGATGCGGACGGACGCCCCTTCGCGCCCACCCGCGTGCAGCTCGATGAGGTGGTGCTCGAGGCGGTGACGACCGCGGGCTGGATCGCATCGCGGCGCGAGATCAAGCTCGATGTCGCCGAAGCCGAAGAGGCGGTGATCAACGGCGATGCGACACTTCTGCGGCAGCTCGTGCTCATCCTCCTCGACAACGCGATCAAGTTCAGCCACACAGGGGGCACGGTGGCGATCAGCGTGCACTCGGCATCGGATGTGGCGACGATCGAAGTCGAGGACGAAGGAGTGGGCATCGCCAGCGCCGATGTTCCTCGCGCGTTCGATCGTTTCTACCGCGCGGACAGCGTGCGAGGTGCGACCGTCGGCGCCGGCCTTGGCCTCGCGATTGCCAAGTGGATCGCGGACGAGCACGGCGCGCAGATCACGATCTCACCAGCGGCAGAGCGCGGGACGCACGTAACCGTGCGCTTTCCCGCAGTGGCCATCGCGCAGGGCTAGAGGCAATCACAGTGCAAAGTGCGGCTCGCCAGGGCGGCAAATTCCGCCGTGTAATGGATACGACAGCTATCTCCCGCATCGTTCCCTCGATGTCTCCGCGCGATCATCCGTCGGTGAGCCCCTCCGCGACGACGGTCGTGCGCATGGTGGCGTGCGCCGCGATGTTGCTCGGGGGCGGCTTCGCGCGAGTGCAGGCCCAGCAACCGACGCCGCTCGTCGCAATCACGCGCGACAGCGCGATCTCGCTTGCGCTCGCGCACGGCTCGCGCGCCGCCATCGCCAACGCGACAGCCCGTTCGGCAGCTGCGCGCGTACGCGAGGCAGGGATGTTCGCGAATCCGCTGCTCATTGCCTCGTACAGCAAGTCGCTGCCGCAGTACCACGCGTCCGTCGACTTTCCGCTCGACTTTCTGACGCTGCGAAATCTTCGCATAGCGGCGGCGCGCTCGACGAGCGAGGCCGCGCAACTGCGCCTGGAGTTCGAGCGCGCAGCGATCCGTCTCGACGCCGACACCTCGTACACGCTCGCCTCGGCGCGCCGCGCACGTGCACGCCTGTCGCTGCGGAATGCGATGGATGCGGACAGCCTGTTGACCATCGCGGAGGTGCGGCGCAGCGCGGGCGACGCGAGCGACCTCGATGTCGACGTTGCGCGCATCAGCGCCGGCCGTGCGCGCAATCTCGCCGCCGCCGATTCCCAGGCGGCAGTCGCGGCCACGCTCGAGCTGCAGCAGGCGCTCGGACTTCCGGTGGGCCAACAGACGATCACCGTCGCCGACAGCCTGGACGTTCCGCGGCTCGATACGATTGTCGCGCCCGATTCACTGGCGCCGAACGCGACACCATTGTCGGTGGCCGCTGCGCAACGCGATCTGCAGGCGGCCGAGAGGACGCTCGCGCTCGAGCGGCGCAATATCTGGAGCGGGCTCGCGCTGCAGGCCGGCATCGAGAACCACGATCCCACCGGCGCCGAGCCGGGTATTCTGCCGACCGTCGGCGTGTCGATTCCTCTCCCGCTGTTCAACCAGGGACAGGGCGCGGTGGCCGTGGCCCAGGCCGAGCGCGACCGCGCGCGCGCCGAGCTCGCGGCGGCGCAGCGAGGGAGCGCTGCGTTGATCGCGAGGGCGAGGAGTGATCTCATCGCCGCATCGCAGCGCGTCGCGCGCGACCGGCAGCTCGTCGAGACCGCGAACCGCGTCGCGCGCCTGTCCTTGCAGGCCTATGTGGAGGGTTCCTATCCACTGACCACCGTGCTCGAAGCGCAGCGAAATGCACGTGATACGCTCGCCGAACTGATCGACGATCTCGTCGCCGCGAACACGGCCGCGGCGGCGCTGCGTCTCTATACCGGGGTAACCACGAAATGATCGACAGCTCGAGATCGAGCCGATTGCGGAATGCAGCGCTCGTCGCCGCATCAGTCGTGCTGGTGGGGTGCGCAAAGAGTGACGCCGCGGCGAGTGACAGCCAGGTGCCACCGGTCGTGGGCGCGCGCACCGCGGTCGTGACGCGAAGAGCCGTTCGCGAAACGATCGACGGCATTGGCACGATCACCACGCGGCCGGACCACATGGCGCAAATGAGCGCCCCCGCAGTCACACGCGTCACGAGGGTGTTCGTGACGGTTGGCCAGCCGGTGAGAGCCGGTACACAGCTCGTTTCGTTCGATCGTGCGCCGCTCGACGCGCAAGCCGCCGCCGCCGCGACGGCACTCGCTGCCGCGCAGCGAAGTCTCGAGCGTGCGAAGCGGCTCGTCGAAGCGGGGATCGCTCCGCGCAAGGATCTCGACCAGGCGGCCAGCGATCTTGCGCGCGCAACCGCGGACGCGATCTCCGCCCAGCGAATGCAAGCGATGGCGACACTCCGCGCGCCGATCAACGGAGTGGTGACAACGATGAACGCGGTGCTCGGCGCCACTGTCGATCCTGCGCAGACACTGCTTGCCGTGGCGGACCTGACCGCGCTCGATCTCCTCATGCCCGTTCCTCCCGACGCCGCCGCGCGCGTGCATCGTGGCTTGAGCGTGGACATGACTGCGCACGCGAGCGGCGACACGGAGGCGCTTGGTACGGCCACCGTTGCCGATGTCGGTGGCACGATCGACAGTACCGCGCGTGCCGTCGTGGTGCGCGCTCCGATCACGCACCCCGCGCGTCAGCTGCGAATCGGCGAGACGGTGTTCGCGCGCATCGTGCTCGCCGCGAACCCCAACGCTCTCACGGTGCCGAACGAGGCGCTCGTGCCGGAAGGCGAAGGACTGAAGGTGTTCGTCGTCGACGCGCAGCACATCGCGCATTCGACACCCGTAGAGACCGGCGTTCGCGACGGCGGCTTCACCGAGATCACGAAGGGGCTGTCCGGTGGCGAGACGGTGGTGACGTACGGCGCCTACGGCGTGGCCGACAGTGCCAAGGTCACGTCGACAGCGGAGACTCCCGCTGCGACCGCGATCCCCGTGGCCACGCCGAAGCCGTGAAGCTTTTCGACCTTCTCTCCGCACAGCGTCGCTTCATCTATCTCGCCGTTGCCCTCGCAAGTGCGGTGGGCATTTGGACCGCGCTGACGCTTCCCTCCGCGATCTATCCGGAGCTGCTGTTCCCGCGCATCACCATCGTCGCCGAAGGCACGGCGCTCGGCGCGCGCGAGGTCGTCTTTGCGGTAACGCGTCCGATCGAGGAGGCGGTGACGAGCGTACAGGGTGTGCGTCGCGTCACGTCGCGATCGATTCGAGGGAGCAGCGAGATCCAGCTCTATTTCGACGAGCAGACGGACATGCAGATCGCGCTGTCGCAAACGCAGCAGCGCATCACGCAGGCGCGCGAGGCACTTCCGCCGGGCATACGCGTGGACGTCGAGCGGCTGTCGCCATCCGTGTTCCCGATTCTCTCGTACAACCTCGAGGGTGGCGACCCCGCAACGCTGTACGACCTCGCGCTGTACCAGCTTCGCCCGTCGTTCTCGCGCGTCTCCGGGGTGGGCCGCGTGGACGTGCAGGGGTCCGCGGTGCGGGAGATCGAGGTGGTCGCGGATCCCACGCGGCTCGCGGCGCTCGGAATGAGCTACTCGGATGTCGCGCAGGAGATCAACCACTCGCTCACCGTCGATGCCGTGGGCCGCGTGACGCGGAGCTATTCGCAGTATCTCGTCGTCGCGGACCAGGCGATTCGCTCGGCTGACAGTGTCGGCGGAATCGTGCTCGGAAACGGGCTGCGCGTGCGCGACATCGCAGCAGTCTCGGTTGGCACGACTGACCGTGTGAGCGTGATCGCGGGCGATGGCCGGCCGGCAGTGCTCATCAACATCACGCGCCAGATCGGCGGCAACACCGTGGCGATCGCGGACAGCATCTCGGCGATCGTCGCAAGCCTCTCGGCGACGCTACCGCCTGGAACACGACTGGTTCCCGTGTACGACCAGGCGTCGCTGGTGCGCGATGCGCTCACGTCGGTGCGCGACGCGATGCTGATCGGCGCGGTGCTCGCAGTGATCGTGCTGCTCGTGTTTCTGCGCAACGGGCGCGTCACCGCGATCGCCGCGTCGTCGATTCCGCTCACGCTCGCGATCACCGTCGGCATCATGGCGCGGCTCGGCCAGACGTTCAATCTGATGACGCTCGGCGCCATGGCGATCGCGATCGGACTGGTGATCGACGATGCGATCGTGATCACGGAGAATATCGTGCGTCACATGAGACTGACGCACGATCGCGCGCATGCGGTGCGGGAAGCGATGCAGGAGCTCATCTGGCCGGTCACCACATCCACGCTCACGACCGTGGTGGTGTTCGCGCCGCTCTCGCTGCTCACGGGCGTCGTCGGTCAATTCTTTTCCGCGCTCTCGATCACGTTGAGCGTGGCGGTGCTGGTGTCGCTCGTGCTCGCGATCACGATCATCCCGCTTCTCGCGGAATCGTTTCTGAAGGAAGCGGGGCCGGAAGCGGATGCCGCCGCGCCACCACCGCGATCGGTCATCGGGCGCATCGGTGCGTCGATCTCCGGTGCCCTCGATGGGCTCGCCGATCGCTACGAGCGCTCGCTCGGCGCGACGCTGCACCACCCCCGTGCGCTGATCGCCGGGGCGCTGGGGCTGCTCGTGGTCGGTTTCCTGATTCAGCGCGTGGTCGGGAGTGGATTTCTCCCCGAAATGGATGAAGGCGCATTCGTCATCGACTATTTCACCCCCGGCGGAACTCCGCTCGAAGAGTCGGACAGACTCGTGACCATCGCCGAGCGTATTCTGGCGAGCGAGCCCGAGGTAGCGAGTACGTCGCGGCGGCTTGGCGCGGAGCTCGGGCTCTTCGCGACGGAGCAAAATCGCGGAGACATCGCGGTACGTCTGAAGAGCGCTCGCTCGCGCTCGAGCCAGGAGGTGATCGATGACGTGCGCGTGAAGATCAATCGCGCCGCGCCACGGTTGCGCATCGAGTTCGTTCAGATCCTTTCCGATGTCATCAACGATCTCGCCGGCGCGGCGAAGCCGATCGAGATCAAGGTTTTCGGACCACAGCTCGATACGCTCGAGCGCTATGCAACAACGCTCTCCCCCAAGCTCGAGGCGGTGAGCGGTGTGGCGGACCTCTTCAGCGGCGTGAGCGAGCCCGCGTCGGAGATGCACCTGCAGGTGAACTCCGCGGAGGCGAGCCGGATCGGCCTGGACCCGCAGGAGGTCAGCGCGGAGGTGAGCAGCGCGCTGCTCGGCGTGAGTGCCGGAGACGTGCGTCTCGAGGATCATACCATCGGCGTTCGCGTGCGTGCACCCGACGCGTTCCGCTACGCGCCAACCAGTCTCGATGTGCTGCCGGTTCACAGTCCGGTGACGCGCGGCACGGCGCCTCTCGCGTCGATCGCGACCGCAACACCCGTTGTCTCGCGCGCGGAATATCGGCGGGAGAACCAGCAGCAGATGATCGCGATCACCGCGGATGTCAGCTCGCGATCGCTCGGATCCGTGATGACCGACGTGAAGCGCGTGCTCGCACAGAACCCGCCGCCACCGAACACGCGCGTGGAGATTGCAGGACAGTACGCGAACCAGCAGAGCTCCTTTCGTGCGCTCATGATCGTGCTCACGCTCGCCGCGGTGAGCGTGGTAGCCATCATGCTGATTCAGTTTCGCTCGTTCATCGAGCCGCTGCTTATCGTGCTCGCGGCGCCGGTGTCGTTTGTGGGCGCCGTCGGATTGCTCTGGGTTACGGGCACGCAGCTCAATGTCTCCAGCCTGATGGGACTCATCCTCCTCATCGGGCTCATCGTGAAGAACGGAATCATTCTGCTCGACTTCACGGAGCTTCGCATGCGATACAACGGCGAGCGGCTGGAAGATGCCATCCGCCATGCCGCCCGCGTTCGTCTCCGGCCGATTCTCATGACGACCTTGTGCACGCTCGCCGGCCTCATCCCGCTCGCGCTCGGGCTCGGCGCGGGCAGTGAGCTGCAGAAGCCTCTGGCGATCGCGGTGATCGGCGGCCTCACGCTCTCGACACCGATCACGCTCTACCTCGTGCCGACGCTGCTCGTTGCCATTCGCGGCCGCGACTTCCGGCGCCCGGCCGCAGAGGCGGCGGCGGGGTGAGAATCGCCGTAGGGCGCAGAAGAGCGCTGTTCCTCTGCGCCGGCGTCTGGTTGACTCCCACTCTCGTACGCGCGCAAAGTGCGGAGCCGAGTGTGGTCGCGGTCGCGGATAGCGGACATCGTCCGTCATTGTTCACGCGCGCCGATCCGCTGATCCTCGGCGCGTTCGTCCTGGGCGCGGCCGCGATCGGGCCCTTCGACAAGCGGATCGCCAACGAGATTCGCGAGCCCGAGGCGCAGAACAGCAAGACGGCGTCGAACGCGGCGAAGACGTTCAACTGGATCGGCAGCCCGGGAGTGCTCATCGCGAGCGTCGCATCGTATGGTGTCGGCCGCATCGGGCACTTCGAGCGCGTGGCCGATCTCGGACTGCACACCACGGAGGCGATCGTGGTGAGCGCTGGAGTCACCTACCTCATCAAGGGACTCGCCGGTCGTCAGCGTCCGAGCCGTGCCGGCATCGGCGATCCCGACGACTTCAAGTTCGGCGGAGGATTCGGGAGCGGCGGGGGCACATCATTCCCCTCGGGCCACGCGACCGCGGCCTTCGCGACCGCGACCGTCGTAACGCTCGAGACACACCGCTGGTGGCCAAAGTCCACCTGGTACGTGGCGCCCGTGATGTTCGGCGGCGCGACGCTGGTCGGAGTGGCGCGCCTCTACACGAACGCGCACTGGGCGAGCGACGTCGTCATGGGCGCCGGCATCGGTACGCTCACGGCGCTCAAGGTGGTGAGGTACAATCACGTCACGAGCCCGAACAATCGCGTGAATCGATGGCTCCTGACCGCGGTGCCCACCGTGTCACCCAACCTCACCGATGGCGGCGTGACGCTCGGCTGGAGCTTCGACGCGCCGCGCTAGGGAGCGCTCGAGCTCGCGAGCGCATCGCGCACCAACAGCTCGTTCGTGCCCATCCCGTAGAAGTCACCCGTATCGAGCAGCGTGATCCCCGCGTCGAGCGCAGCGTGAATGGTCGCAATCCCCTCGTTGCGGTCCGAGGGCCCGTACAAGTCCGACATGCCCATGCAGCCGAGTCCGAGCTCGGAGACGACGGGACCGGTGGAACCGAGTTGGTGGGTGCGCATGTTCTATGAGGGTGTGGCGTTATGCCGAACGTGGAGTTGCTTCCGTCTATCTTCGAAGGAGCAGGCATGCAAGACAATGGGTCACGCCCGCTGGCACTGGTGACGGGCGCATCGAGTGGCATCGGCGCGGACCTTGCTCGCGAGCTCGCGCGTCACGGCCACGATGTGGTGCTCACGGCGCGGCGCGCACCTGAGCTCGAAGCGCTCGCGGTCGAGCTGCGTGCGCTCGGCGCGGTCGCAACCGTGATGCCGAAGGACATCAGCGTCCCGGGCGCGGCGCGGGAGCTCGCACGCGAGATCGATTTGCGGGGATTGCGCATCGACGTGCTCATCAACAACGCGGGCTTCGGCGACGTCGGCCCCTTCGTTCGCGAGGATCCGGATCGCATCGACGCGATGCTGCAGGTCAATGTGGCGGCACCCACGGCGCTCACGCGTGCAATACTCCCCGGAATGATTGCACGAAGACGCGGCCGCGTGATGCTCGTCTCGTCCACGGCGGCGTTCCAGCCGGGACCCAACATGGCGACCTACTGTGCGACGAAAGCGTACGTGCTCAGCCTCGGCGAGGCGCTCGCGCGCGAGCTTCGCGGCACCGGCGTCACGCTCACGACGCTGTGCCCCGGCGCCACGCACACCGGCTTCGCAGCCGAGTCGGGCGCCGAGTCGCTGCCACTGTTCAGCAGCAGGCTCGTCCCGAAGATGAGCTCAGCGAATGTTGCGCGCGCGGGCTACGATGCGATGATGCGCGGAAAGCCGGTGCTCGTCACTGGCTTCGTGAACAAGCTCGTGGCATTCTCGGGTCGAGTGTTCCCGCGCGCGGTTGTTTTCCCGGTTGCGAAGATGCTGCTCGGGGATCACGCCAACTGAATGAAGTGCCAGGCCCTGCGGTATCTTTCGCGTAAATGCCAGACCGAGTGATCGACCCGCGTCGCACCGCGACCATCGTCCTGTCCGTGGGTGTCATCGCCTCCGTGCTGTTCGTGGCGCTCACGACGCTGGTGATGTTGCATCAAACCGCGTCGCTCGACCGCGAGCTCATTGTCTCGCTTCGCTCGGGAGCCACACCCCTTCTCACCACGTTTCTGCTCGCGGTGACCTTCACGTCGGGGAAGCTCGCCGTTCCGGTGCTCATTTTTTTCGCGGCGGCGCTGTACTGGCGAAGCGGAGCACGCGCGGCGGCGTACTACGTCGGCGCGTGTGTCACCGCGGAAGTACTGAATGCCATTCTGAAACACGCGGTCTATCGCGTGCGCCCGCACGGCGTGAGCCCGCTCCTCACGGCCGCCGGTGGATACTCCTATCCCTCGGCCGACGCGATGCTCGCCGTCGTCATCTTCGGACTGGGTGCACTGATACTCACCTGGTCGATTCGCGGAGGCGCGGTGCGCCTCGTGGCGATCGGCGCGGCCGCGCTGTTCGTCATCGCGGCCGCGATCGCACGCGTATATCTGGGCGCGCACTGGCCTGCAGACGTCCTGGGCGGGGTGCTTGCCGGTGTGGCATGCTCCGCCTTCTGGCTGCGCGCGCTCTGGCAATCGCGCGCGGCGCCCGCTCCCGTGGCGCTCCGGAGCGAAGAGATCTCGAGCGCGTCGGGCTGAGCGACTAACGCGCCGTGAGCTCGTCCATCGCCTTCGCATCGTCCACCTCGAGCGCTCGCTCGGCCTGAAGACAGGCGAGGTCGCGGCCGAGCGAGGCGAACGCCACCGCCCTTCCCTTCTCCCTGTACGCGACGAGCGCGTTGTTTTTCTCGATGTCGCCGCCGATCGCGACATCCTCGGCCTTCGACGCGTGGCCGACGTAGCGGATCTCGGTGCCGAAGTGCGCGCTCCAGAAGAACGGGATGTCGTCGTACTTTCGGCGCGCACCAAGCATGTTTTCGGCGGCACACTGCCCCTGGCGCTCGGCGACGACGAAGTGCTCGACGCGCACCCGCTCACCGGTGCGATACGGAAACGACGCGATGTCGCCGGCAGCAAAGATGCCGGCCGCGCTCGACTCCAGGTACTCGTTGACGACGACCCCGTTGTCGACCGTGAGCCCCATCTGCATGGCGAGATCGAGACTCGGACGCACGCCGATGCCGATCACCACGATGTCGGCCGGGAGCTTCGCCCCATCATCGAGCGTCACATCCGCCGCACCGATTGCCGTGACCGATTTCCGCAGCGCGAACTTCACGCCGTGCTGTTCGTGGAGTGACTTGATGTGTGCGCCGAGCTTCTCGCCAAAGACCTTTACGAGCGGCACGGCGTCCGGGGCGACGACTGTGACGTCGAGCCCGCGCGTTCGGAGCGACGCCGCAACCTCGAGCCCGATGAACGAGGCGCCGATGACTACGGCCCGCTTTGCACTGGCGACCGCGGCGATGATGGCGTGGCTGTCTGCGAGCGTGCGGAGATAGAACACGTGCTTCTGCTCCGCCCCAGGCACCTTCAGCGCGATCGGATCGGCGCCTGTCGCGAGGAGCAGGCGATCGAAGTCGCGCGTCTCGCCATTTTCCAGCGACGCTTGTTTCGTCGCAACGTCCACGGACTTCACGCGCGTGGCGGTGAGAAGCTCGATGTCGTGCCGCTTGTAAAACGAAGATGAGTGGAACGGGATCCAGCTCTCCTCCGCGGTGCCCGCAAGATAGT
>JAQBQC010000454.1 GCA_028287205.1 Gemmatimonadota bacterium | reverse complement strand
ATGACCTTTCGGCGGCTCGAGAACTTCAGCCTTCTGATTCTTTTTGCATTCATCTCCTTCGCAGGCGGACTCTTCGCCGTGCTGATCTCGCCCGCCTTCATTCTCCGCGACGTGCTCATGCAACCTGTGCTCTCCTACGCGCTCGCTATTCAGTTAGCGCCACGCTCGCACCGCTCGATTCTGGTGCCGCGCCGTTCGTCGTCGAGCTCGAGCATTTTTCGGGACCGCTCGATCTGTTGCTGACGCTCATTCGCGAAGAGCAGGTCGAGATCGCGGACATTCCGATCGCGCGCATCTGCGAGCAGTTTCTCCTCCGCATCCACTCGCTCGGCCTCGGCGAAGCAGCCGAATATCTCGAGATGGCCGCCGGGCTGCTGCGCATCAAGGTGCAGATGCTGCTGCCGCGGCGCGGCGACGATGAGGAGTGGGATGATCCGCGTGCGGAGCTCGTGCGCCGTCTGCTCGAGTATCAACAGATGCGCGAGGTGGTCGACATCCTGCAGCTTCGGGGCGACGACCGCCGCGATCGATTCTCGCGGGGCTATTTGCCGCAGCCCGCCGCCGCGCCGCTCGCGCCGCTGGCGCTCACGCTTCCCGAGCTCCTCGCCGCCGTGGATCGGGTGCTTCGTATTTCGCGCGAGCCGATCATGCACGACGTGATCTCCCGCGCGCTCGACGTGGATGGCGCCATCGACACCATTCTCTCGGTGCTCGCGCATCGCGGGCATGCCTGGTGGCGCGATGTCGTAGCCGCCGATGCCGCCCCGTGGCAGGTCCTTTCCGCGCTGCTCGCGCTGCTCGAGCTCGCGCGCCGCAGTGAGCTTCGGCTCGTGCAGCTGCGTCCTTTTGCGAACGTGGAGATCTTGCGTGACGCCGCTAGCGAAGCTGCTTGAGGCTGCGCTCTTCGCGAGCGGACGCCCTCTCCCCGCGATCGAGCTTGCAGCGCTGGACCCAACAGCTTCCGCCGAGGAGTTGACTGGGGCGCTCGACGAGATGCGCGAGCGCTACGACACCGAGGGCCACGGCATCGAGCTCGTGGAGCTCGGCGGCGGCTGGCAGATTTTGACGCGGCCCGAATACACCGAGACGATCGAGCGCGCGCAGCTCGCCTCGCGCCCGGCGCGGCTCTCCGCCGCCGCGCTCGAGACGCTCGCGATCGTCGCCTATCGGCAGCCGATCGGACGCGCGGAGATCGAGGAGATTCGCGGCGTCGCCGTTGGCGGCATGCTGCGTACGCTGCTCGAGCGCGGGCTCATCGATGTGGTGGGCCGCGCCGAGGGGCTGGGACGTCCGCTGCTCTACGGGACGACTCCCGTCTTTCTCGAGCAGTTCGCGCTGCGCCATCTCGGCGAGTTGCCGCGCGCCGACGAGCTCGCGGTCGCGCTGCGCGCACAGCCGCGCGCACTGTGAGGTCGGAGTCATGAGCGCCGATACCACCATGCGCATCCAGCGCGCCCTCGCACGCGCGGGCGTCGCATCGCGCCGCAAGTCGGAGGAGCTCGTCTCCGCGGGCCGCGTGACGGTGAACGGCGCGCCCGCGCAGCTGGGACAGGTCGTCGATCCCAATCGCGACAAGATCGCGGTGGACGGAACGATCGTGAAGCCGCCGCGCATCGAGCAGTGGCTCGTGCTCAACAAGCCGCCGGGCGTGCTCACCACGCGCTCCGATCCTGAGGGACGCGAGACGGTGTTCGATCTGCTTCCCAAGATCCCGGGACTCACGTACGTCGGCCGGCTCGACTACCTCACCGAGGGCGTGCTCCTCTTCACGACGGACGGCATCGGCGCGAACGCGCTCACGCATCCGAGCGGCGAGGTCGAGCGCACGTATATCGCCACGGTGCGCGGCGACGCGGCGGCGGCCGTGCGCAGCGCGCGACTGGGCGTGCAGCTCGATGATGGCGTCGTCATTCCGAAAGACATCAACGCCACGTCGATCGGGCGCGGACACTGGGAGCTCGAGATCACGATCAGCGAGGGCAAGAACCACGAGGTGCGCCGCTTCTGCCAGGCACTCGATCTCTTCGTGCAGCGACTCGTTCGCGTGCGCTACGGCCCCGTCAAGCTCGGCCAGCTCCCCAGCGGCGAAACGCGTCCGCTCTCCAACCGCGAGCACGAGATCATCACCGCCCTCACCGAATCCGCGCGCTAGCCATACTACACAATGACCACGACCAGTGAGAGCGCGGCTACGCGCCCGGTGACCTCGTCCGATACGCTCATGGTGCAGGCGCTGCTCGAGCAGGTCGCGCGCCGCGTCGTCGGACAGGAGTACATGGTCGAGCGGCTGCTGATCGGGCTGCTCACGGGCGGACACGTGCTGCTCGAGGGCGTGCCGGGGCTCGCGAAGACGCTCACGGTGAAGACGCTCGCGGAGACGATCGACACCACCTTCCAGCGCATCCAGTTCACGCCCGATCTGCTCCCCGCCGACGTCCTCGGCACGCAGATCTTCGATCAGCAGACTGGCGAATTCCGCGCCAAGAAGGGACCGATCTTCGCGAACATCATCCTCGCGGACGAGATCAACCGCGCGCCCGCAAAAGTACAGGCCGCGCTCCTCGAGGCGATGCAGGAGAAGCAGGTCACGATCGGCAGCACGACGTACGTGCTCGAGGAGCCCTTTCTCGTGCTCGCTACGCAGAATCCGATCGAGCAGGAAGGCACGTACGCGCTCCCGGAAGCGCAGGTCGATCGCTTCATGCTCAAGCTGCACGTCGGTTATCCCACGCGCGCCGAAGAGAAGGAGATCATGCGCCGCATGGCGGGCGGACAGGCGATCCCGATTGAGCACGCCGCTACGCCGCAGGCGATTCTCGAGGCGCGGAAGCGCATCACCGAGCTCTATCTCGACGATCGCATCGTCGACTACATCGTCGACATCGTGCACGCGACGCGCACGCCCGCCGACGCGGGACTCAAGGAGCTCGCGCCGCTCATCGAATATGGCGCGAGCCCGCGCGCGACGATCTTCCTCGCGCAGGCCTCGCGCGCGCACGCGTTCCTGCGCGGGCGGAGCTTCGTGACGCCGGATGACGTGAAGGCGATCGCGCCCGACGTCCTCCGCCATCGTGTGCTCACCACGTACGAGGCGGAAGCCGAAGAGGTGACGAGCGACGCGATCGTGACGCGCGTGCTGGCGGCGATCGAGGCTCCCTGATGGGGGCGGCGGTCTCGCCCGAGATGCTGCGGCAGGTGCGCCTGCTCGAGCTGCGCACGCGCGGCCTGGTGAATACAGTGTTCAGTGGCGAGTACCACTCCGTCTTCAAGGGACAGGGGATGGAGTTCGCCGAAGTGCGCGAGTATCAGGCGGGCGATGAGGTGCGCTCGATCGACTGGAACGTCACCGCGCGCATGCAGCACCCGTACGTGAAGCGCTACATCGAGGAGCGCGAGCTGACGGTGATGCTCGCCGCGGATCTGTCGGGGTCGCAGCGCTTCGGCACGGTCTCGCGCTTCAAGAGCGAGCTGACCACCGAGCTGGCCGCGGTGCTCGCGATGAGCGCCATCCGCAACAACGATCGCGTGGGCACGCTGATGTTCACCGACCGCGTGGAGCACGTCGTGCCTCCGCGAAAGGGTCGCCGGCACGCGATGCGGGTGATCCGCGATCTGCTCCTGCTCGAGCCCGAGGGGCAGGGCACGGACATCGGCGGCGCGATCGACTATCTCCTGAAGATGCTGCCCAATCGCGCGATCGTCTTTCTGCTCTCGGACTTCGTGGATGCGAATGCCGAGCGCCCGCTCAAGCTCCTGGCGC
>JAQBQC010000391.1 GCA_028287205.1 Gemmatimonadota bacterium | reverse complement strand
GCGCGATCGGCTTCGCGCTTGATCATCTGCGCGGCTTCGAGCTGATCGGGGGTGAGTCGCTCCTCCTGCAGCAGCTGCGCGAACGCCGAAATGCCGGTGAGAGGATTGTTCACCTCGTGCGCCACGCCGGCCACCAGCTCGCCGAGCGCGACGAGCTTCTCCGACTGCCTGAGCTGCTCGGCCACGCGCCGCTCTTCCGTCAGGTCCCGCGTGCTGATGACGCTGGCGGTGATCTCGCCTTCGTCGTTCACGATGTTGTTGATGCTCAGCCACGCCGGGAATTCCGATCCGTTCTTGCGCTGGAGCAGCAGCTCGCCCGACCATGAGCCCGAGGCGGCGAGATCCTCGCGATGGACCTCGCGCGTCTGGTCGTGCGCGCGAACGGTGGGGAGCACGGTAAGCACGTGCGACGGGAGGCCGATCAGCTCGTCGCGCGCGTAGCCGTACTCACGGAGGGCGGCGCCATTGGCGTAGAGCACGATCTCATCCCGCGAGCGAATGAGCACCGGCTGATCCATCGCCTCGAGCGCGACGGCGAGCGCACGCGCGCGCTCGTTCGCGGCGCGCTCGGCGGCCGACGCGTGCGCGCGCGCGATCGCCGTTCCCGCCTGTCGCGCAATGAGCATCACGATGTCGACCACTTCCCGATCGTACGCATCAGGCTTGTTCGACTGGGCCTGGAGCACGCCGAGCACTTGCTCGCCGTTCACGATTGGCGCGCTCAGCACGACGGCCATGCAGGGAAGCTTGGACTGCGTCGCGCGCTGCGCTTCCGGAATCACTGCGACGTTCGGCTCGCCGGTGCGAAAGGCGGTGACGAGGGCGTCGTCGGGAAGGGTCCCTCGCGCGATGGGAATGCAGGTCGTGCTGTCGGCCCTGCCCTCGACGCCATTCCTCACGAGGTATTCGGGGATGAGCGCATCGCGAGTCGCGTCGTGGCGCATGAGAACGAAGCACGGCGCATCCACGATCGACGCTACGGCGCGATAGCTCTCGGCATAGACATCGGCGAGCGACACCGCGGCGGAGATTGCCTGCTGCACCTTCGCCACGGCAGCGAGGCGCTGGGCGCGCTGCTCCACCCGCTCGAGCAGGAGCGCGTTGCGCAGCGCGAGCGCGCAGTGACCGCCGAAATCAATGAGGAGTGTGCGCTGGTCCGCGTCGAAGGGCTGCGGCGCGATGTAGCGAAGCACGAGCAGCCCCTGCAGGCGCCCTTCGACACCGAGCGGAATGAACGCGAGCGAGCGGATCGCGGCATCGCGAAGAACCAGCTGGAGCGAATCGTCGGCGATCGAATCGAGGTCGTTCACGAAGAGCGGAACGCCCGAGAGCATCACCGCGCCGCCAGTCACGCTCCAGAATTTCGGCAGCGCCATCGCGGCGACATCGCTTCCCGGACCGCTCGAGAGTGCGGCGTGCACCACTCCGTTCGTGGATGCGGCCTCATACAGCGTCAATCCATCCGCGTCGAGCGACGTTTTGCAGATACGCTCGATGTCGGCGTAGATCTCCTCGGGCGTGAGGTGCATTGCCAGGCTGCGCGCGGAGCTCGCGAGAATGCTCGCGTGCTGCATTGCCCGCACCGATTGGCGGTAGAGGCGCGCGTTGTCGATCGCGATCGCGGCGTGGTTCGCGAGGGCGAGCAGCAACTCCTCGTCGTGCGAGTCGAAGCGGCGCTCGGGAATGTCGAAGACGCTGATCGCGCCGATTACGAGCCCGTTCGCGATGCAGGGTACAGCGACGACGTTGCCGGCGTCCGCGACATCGCGCAGGCGCTCCCACAGCGGATGCTCGCCGGAGGACGAAATGTTTCCGAAGGCCTCGGCAGCGGTGATTGCGAGGTCGCCCGGATCGCCATGCGTCGCGGCGATCGCCATCGAGCCTTCCTCCACGAGCCCCAGTCGCGCGCCGCGCGCGTGGAGCAGCTCGGCGGCGTGGCGCACGATGAGCGCGAACACGCGGTCGAGCTCGAGCGACTGGTTGATGCGCTGCACGATCTCGGCAAGCGCACGCGCCTCGCGCGCGCTCTGCTCGGGACTCATGAGCGCAAGGTCGCCAATCAAGGGCGACAACGTCGAATCGGCACCGCTAGGATCGGGAGAGCGGTGCCGCGCTTTCTTCAGCAAATCGAATCACTGTGGGTTACATCGGCACGCAATGACGGGAGCCAGGGCGCATAGGAGGGACGACCCCTTTTGCGACCCTGTAACCTACCCGCATTAAGAGCTGCTAATCATCTTCGACGAACTCGATCGAGATTGGCCGATCGATCAACCCCTCCGCCACACCACGCTCCAGCAGCGCCCGAACCGCTGCGCGACCGCGATCGCCGTAGTCGAGCGTCCAGTCGTTCACGTACATCCCGACGAATTCATCGGCCTTGCCGCGATCGAGCCCGCGCGAGAACTGCATCGCATGGTCGAGTGCCTTCACACGGTGCTCGAGGCCGTACGCGATGCTCGCGCGCAGATGGCGCGAGACGGTACGAATGAGATCCTCGCCCAGATCCTTGCGCACGACGTTGCCCCCGAGCGGCAGGGGGAGACCGGTTTCCTGATACCACCACTCGCCCATGTCTGCAACGAGATGTAGGCCGCGCTCACCAAACGTCAACTGTCCCTCGTGGATGAGCAGGCCGGCATCGACTTCGCCGTCCACGACTGCATCCTCAATCTCATCGAACGGCGTCATCACGGCCTCGAAATCGGGCTCGTAGAGCTGAATCGCGAGATAGGCGGTGGTGAGCGGTCCCGGAATGGCGATCCGCTTCCCGCGCACATCGGCGCGCGTCATGGGCGTGCGCGCGACGAGCCGCGGTCCGTAGCGGTCTCCCATTGAAGAGCCGTGCGGCAGGAGTGCGTAGCGCTCGGACAGATAGGCGTAGGCGTGAATGGACACGGCAGTGACTTCGAGCTCCGCCTTGAGGGCGCGCTGGTTGAGCGATTCGATGTCCTGCAGCTCGTGCACGTAGCGAAGATCGCCCGTATCGATTTTCCCTTCGGCGAGCGCGTAGAACATGAAGGCGTCGTCGGAGTCGGGGCTGTGGGCGACGTGTATGGTCTTGATGGGCATGAGGCTGGGTAAGGTGTTCGTGCGATCGAGGGGAAGCTGCTACTTTCCTCTCGCGAGCGCGTCTCGAATGTCGGCGATGAGCCGATCGTAATCCGGGAGCTTATTAGCGAGATCCTACTTCTGTGCGGCGCGCAGCTTCGCGCGATAGGCGTTCGCGCCCGCGGTGTCGCCGCTCGAGCGTGCGGCCTGCATCGCGAGCACGAGGCCGAGCAGGTGCGTTGGCTGCTTCGCGAGAATGCTGTCCGCTTCGCTCTTTGCCGCGGGGAAGGCGCCCGCGACCTGAGCGATGCGTCCCATGTCGAAGCGTGCGTCGGCGTCGGGATTGGGGATCATCTCGTACGCGGACATCGCCATCGGCGCGAAGAACTGCACGCTGTCCTTCTTGCCCTCGGTGTCGAGGCGCATGATGCGATCAAAGAGTCGATCGGCACGCTCGCGCGGTGACATGCTCGAGATGTCGGGCGCGCGTACGCCCGGCGCCACGGCGTTTGGACCGGGGCCCGCATCGGACTCGCCTTGCGGCGCGCCCTGCGCCTGAGCCTGCGCGTCCGCGGCATTGACGGGGGGCGTGGATCGAAAGCGCTGGCCGGCGAGCAGCGCGATGAGACACACCAGCGCGATGCCGGCGATCGCCCAGGGGAGCGTCGTCGAGGTGGCATCCGACCGGCGCGCGCTCATTGCGCCGGCAGCGGTGCCGCAGCGATGACAGAACTTCGCGCCGGGCGTGAGAATCGTGGCGCAGAACGCGCAGCGGGCTCCGGCCAAGGGGGAGCCGCAGCTCGCGCAGAACTGTCCGCTCGCGGAGGCGCCGCAGCTCGGGCAGTGCGTCGAGCCGGCGGTCGGTGGCGTGCCGCCGGAAGAAGGAACGGTCATGCCTGGAATCTAGTTTGAGTTGAAGGACGCCGCCGGAAGGCGATATTTCGAATTCCAATTAATTCCCGCACCCCGTCGATCGATGTCACGACAATTGCCCGCCCTGGAGATCTCTCGCATCGACCCCCGCGAGCCCGAAGCCGCCGCGCTCATTAGCGCGATGACCGCCGAGGTGAAGGCGACGTACGACCACAAGATCGATGGCGCCGGCAACTTCAAACCGGAGGACGTGCTCGTTCCGGGCAGCGGATTCTTCGTGGGGCGCGTGGAGAGCGAGGCGGTTGCGTGCGGTGCCTATCGGCCGCTCGAGCCGGGGATCGCCGAGATCAAGCGGATGTTCGTCGCGCCGGAGCATCGTGGGCGCGGCTACTCCAAGGCGATGCTCTCGACGCTCGAGCGCATGGCGAAGGAGAGCGGGTACGATGCAGTGCGACTGGAGACCCGTCATCTGCAGGCCGCCGCGATCGCGCTCTACGAAGGGCTGGGTTACGTGCGCATTCCGAACTACGGGATGTACGAGGGGAAGCAGAACTGCCTGTGCTACGAAAAGACGCTCGACGGGGCGGCGTAGCGAAAGGAAAGAGAGCGGGAATAAAATCGGTGGGATCGAGGTCCAGCTATGAGACGCACGAGACCTCGATCCCTGGATACACATGTCCGAAGCCCCCGAAACAATAGAAAGCGAGCTCCTGGCTGGCGACGTCGATCGTCGCGGCTTCCTGAATTGCATGGCATGGGCTGGCACCGGCCTGCTCTGGACGATGAGCGGTGGAGTGCCGAGGTCCGGTCCGTTGAGTGGCCGGCAGCTCGGGAAAGGCGATCTGTTCTTCGTGCAGATCAGCGACAGTCACATTGGATTCAGCAAAGCCGCGAATGCTGATGTGACTGCGACGATGCAGGCGGCCATCGCGAAGATCGACGCGCTGCCGGTGGCGCCGGCCTTTCTCATCCATACAGGCGACATCAGTCAACTCGCCAAGCCATCCGAATTCGACACGGCGGATCAGGTGCTGCGCGGCTCGCGGACGAAAGATGTTTTCTTCGTACCGGGCGAGCACGATGTCGGCACCGACAATGGCCGCGGCTACCTCGACAGGTACGGCAAGACCGCGCAGCGCTCAGCCGGCTCTGGCGGCTGGCACAGCTTCGATCACAGTGGCGTGCACTTCATTGGGCTCGTCAACGTCTTCAATCTCAAGGCCGGCGGGCTCGGCTCACTCGGCGCGGAGCAGCTCGAGTGGCTCGAGAAGGATGTGAAGCATCTCACGGCCAGCACGCCAATCGTCGTGTTCGCGCACGTGCCACTCTGGAGCGTGTACCCCGAATGGGGTTGGGGCACGGACGATGGGGCGCGCGCGCTCTCCTATCTGAAGAAGTTCGGATCCGTAACGGTGCTCAATGGTCATATTCATCAGACCATGCAGAAGGTCGAAGGGAACGTGACCTTCCACACCGCGCTGTCGACTGCGTTTCCACAACCGCGGCCGGGCACGGCGCCAGCGCCGGGTCCGATGGTGGTGCCTGCGAATCAGCTTCGGGACGTGCTGGGAATCACTCAGGTGCGATATCTCGCGCAGCAGAGACATCTCGCCATAGTGGACGAGAGTCTCTCGGGCGAATCACCTTCGGCTGCGATGGCGGCGGGCGAGGCTGCGGCTCGAGCGAGCACGCCGGCGGTGGGAGCTGCAACCGGCCCGGCGCAAAAAGGCGCGGTATCGATCTCGAATTTCGCGTTCACGCCGAAGAGCATTCAGATTGCAAAGGGGGATCGTGTCACCTGGAAGAACGATGACGACGTTCCTCATCGAATTCAGAGTGCGAATGAGGCGTTTGCACCCTCATCAGTGCTCGACACACGGGGGACGTATGCCGTGACGATGATGCAGCCAGGCGAGTATCGGTACTTCTGCTCGCTTCATCCGACGATGACGGGATCGATCGTTGTCGGGTGAGACACGCTTCGAGCGAGTGGTATTGCCGCATCTCAATGCGGCGTACACACTCGCGCGCTATCTCACGAAGGATGTGAACGAAGCGGAGGACGCGACGCAGGAGGCGATCCTGCGCGCGGTCCGCTACGTCCACACGTTGCGCAACGACGCCGACGCGCGCGCGTGGCTGCTCGCGATCGTGCGACGCGAGTGCTATGGCGGCCGGCAGCATCGCATCGACACGGTCGCGTTCGACGACGTGCCTGAGCTCCAGCTGGTGGATCAGGGAGCGCAGACAGACGCCGCGGCGAACCGGTCGATGCTCCAGCATCGCATTCGCGAAGTCGTTGCCGCCTTGCCGGATGGGCTGCGAGAGACACTGATTCTTCGAGAGCTACAACAGTGCTCCTACGACGAGATCGCCACCATCACCGAGGTGCCACTCGGCACCGTGATGTCACGGCTCTCGCGCGCGCGCGCACGAGTGGCCGAGGCACTGGGGAGTCTTGCGAGCTTCGAGGAGGGATACGGATGACCGCACCACCACCACGTTCCCTGGGGGAAGCGCTGCGCGAGGCACTGCCCGCGTACGAAGCGCCCGAGGCACTTCGAGAGTGGGCGCGCGCACAGGCATCGAGCGAGATGCACTCGCTCGATCGCGCGAGCAAGCGGCGTGATATCCGGCGTTTCGCATATGCGGCGGGACTCGTCGCCGCGCTCGCAATCGGATGGAGCGGCGCGCGCATCTTCCATGCGTCGGGCGATGGGTCGAGGGCACAAGTTCTCGTGACGGCGCTCGTCGATACGCACGTGCGATCGTTAATGGCCGATCATCTCACAGACGTGGAATCGAGCGACCACCACACGGTCAAGCCGTGGTTCGCCGGCAAGGTGCCCTTCGCGCCCAATGTGCCGGAGCTGCAGTCACAAGGCTTTCCGCTGATTGGCGGCCGCGCGGAGTTCGTTGCCGGTCACACCGCGGCGGCTCTGGTATATGGACGCGGGCCGCACACGATCAATCTCTTCATCTGGCCTTCGTCTGCATCAGACGCCGGTGCTCCCACGGCCACGTACAACGGGTACGCGCTCGCGCATTGGTCAAGTCACGGATTGACGTATTGGGCGGTCACGGATGCGGCTTCGTCAGAGCTCGAGGCGTTCAAGCGAGCATACGTGGCGTCGCTGCAATAGCTGCAGGCCTGGCTGCATGCGCCGCCTGAATTGCCACGAACGTCCCCTCAGTGCGGCGGCGTGACCGAGTGCGTTGATGCCATCAGCGGCGCGCTGCGCATGACCTCGCCGCGATCACCCATCGATGTGCTCGGACGCTTCTTCTCCGCCGCATCGCGTTCTGCCAGCAGCTTCGCGACTACCTTGTCCTGCTCGTCGTAGCGTCCCTCGCCGAAGTTGTAGAATCGCAGTTTCCCCGTGGCATCAGCGAAGTAGGCCGCGGGCCAGTACTGGTTGTGAAAGGCGTTCCAGATCCTGTTGTCGTTGTCGATGACGACGGGGAAGGTGATGCCGAGCCGCTTCACGGCATCGCGCACGTTCTGCGGAACACGCTCGGGTCCGAGCTCCGGCGTGTGCACTCCGACCACCACGAAGCCCCGATCCTTGTACTTGGCGTAGAGCTCCTTCACGTGTGGCAGCGCGTTCAGGCAGTTGTAGCACATGAACGTCCAGAAATCGACGAGCACGACCTTTCCCTCGAGCGCCTTCGGCGAGAGCGCGCCCGAGTTGATCCACTCTGTGCCGCCATCGAAGCCGGGCAAATCTCCGTTGAGCTTGTCGAGATGTATGGACGCCGCCAGCGCATCCTCCTCCGCGGCGAACTCGTCGAGCGACATTCCCGGCGGATGCGGCTGCACTCGCTCCGGCGACAGCGTAGCGACGAGATGGTCCTCTGCGCTCGCGGTCTTTACCAGCCCACCCTTTCCGAAGAGCAGCTGATCGAATCCGAAGAAGATCGCGACGACGGTCACGAGGGTCGCGACGCCGAGGATGCGCCGCACGGCAAATTCGGTGGCACCTGCGCGTTTGATGCGCGCGATCAGCCGTGAACCGAGCGAGAGAACTGCGGCGAGCGACATGGCGGCTCCGAGTGCAAAGGTGAAAAAGAGCAACGCTGCACGCGGCGCGGTAGTCGTGGCTGCCGCGGCGATCAGCACTCCGAGAATGGGACCCGCGCACGGGGCCCACAGCAGCCCGATCGCCATCCCGACGACGACGTTGCGCAGGGGCCTTGCCGAAGCCGTCTCTGTGTGAGAGCCCAGCAGTGCCGCGGCCGCGCGCGTAGCCGGGCGCGCGATCCACTCCGCGGCGCGCGTGGAGACGAGAGTGATGCCGACGATCGCGAACAGCAGCAGCGCGACGTCACGCCCGACGACGTTGGCGACGATCAGCCAGTGCGCCGTCGTCGTGGCGATGAGCGCTGCCGCGGTAAACGCGATCGCGAGACCGCCCAGCATGGGCGCGATCTCGCGCGCGAAGCTGCGTCCCGTGCGAGCGAACACCAGGGGAATGATCGGGAGGATGCACGGGCTCAGTATCGTGAGCACCCCGCCCAGAAACGCCAGCACGAGCACGAGCATTGTCTCCCGTTCCTTTCAAATCGGTCTCTTGAAAGTATGGGCGGGTGTCACAGGCGGCGCGAGCGCGTGCGGCTCAGGGCGCTGCACTCAGAGACCTGGCTTCCGACGCCGGAGTGTTCCGCGAGGCGACGATTGCCTTTCCGCTCGGTACGACTTCCGTGAGAACGACGCCATCCAGCCGTTCCGTCGGACGCACTCCCAGATAGGCAGCGAGTGTGGGTGCAATGTCGACGGTGCGAGCGGCACGGCTGAACGTGCGCGCCGCGATGTGCGCGCCCATAAACGCGATGGGCACTCCCACATCAAGCTCGTTGAGTGTTCCATGCTCGGCGGACAGCTTGCCCGACGACCAGACGAAGTTGGGGCTGGCGACGACGCAGACGAGCCATGCGACGTCCGGCGGAATCGCATTGCGCCAGCGCAGCGCGTCGATGTCTCCAGGCTTCGCGCTCGCGAGCGTGCGCGGCGTGTACACGTGACGAATCCCGCTTCGGCCCTGCAGGCGCAACGCGATGGAGCGCGCGATGCTGTCGACGTCGAGCCCGCGTGCGCGCATCGCACTCGTGTCCGCGCTGAGGAGCCCATTGCCGAAGTCCACTCCGAAATCGGCGCTGTAG
>JAQBQC010000425.1 GCA_028287205.1 Gemmatimonadota bacterium | reverse complement strand
CGCACGGTGACGCCGTCGACTTCGATCTCGCCCACGCCATCTGCGCCCGCGCTCCATCGCGACGCGCGCACGTCGCCGCCGTCGAGCCCCGCGGATACCACGCGCGCCGCGCGCCCCTTCGCCGCCTCCGCGATCTCCGGCTGCGACGCCGGCACGATCGCGACCTGCGCACCGTAAAAGATCTCCGACTCCTCGCGCATCACGCCCTCGATGCTCCCCAGCCCCTCGAGATGCTCCTCGGACACCGACGTCATGACCGCGATCTGCGGCTCGACGATGCCGCGCAGCCGCGCCATCTCGCCCGGCACGTTCATCCCCATCTCGACCACGGCGACATCGGCATCATCCGGCAGCGCGAGCAGCGTGAGCGGCACGCCGATCAGGTTGTTTAGATTTCCCGTGGTGGCGTGCACGGTGAGGCAAGAGCCGAGCGTTGCACGAATGAGCTCCTTCGTGGTCGTCTTCCCGTTGGAGCCGCCCACGCCGATCACAGCTCCGCTCCACGCGCGCCGCCGGTAGCGCGCGAGCGCGCCCAGGGCTACGAGCGTATCACGCACCGAGAACACGGGCACGCCCAGCCCTGCGGTGCGTCCCGCCCGCGAGGCCACGACCGCGGTTGCGCCCCGCTCGACCGCCTCGCGCAGAAAGTCGTGCGCGTCGAACTTCTCGCCGATCAGCGCGACGAAGCAGTCGCCCGGCGCAATCCGCCGCGTGTCCGTGGTGATGCGCGCAACGGGGCGGTCGTCGCGCGGGATGGCGCCCGTGGACTCATCGCGCAGCGCATCGGCGATTCGCGCAACCGTCCAGAACGATGACCGATCCATCAGTCCGTCAGCTCGGCCACGATTTCCTTCTCATCGAATGGGTGCGCGGTGGTGCCACGCACCTGATACGTCTCGTGGCCCTTGCCCGCGAGCAGCACGACATCCTCCGGGCTCGCGAGCGAGAGCGCGCGCTTGATGGCGTCGCGCCGGTCCTCGATGAGCTCGTGATTCGTCAGGCGCATGCCGCGCTCGATGTCCTCGAGAATCGACCCGGGCTCCTCGGTGCGCGGATTGTCGCTCGTCACGATCGCGAAATCCGCGCCCTGTTCGGCAATGGCGCCCATGAGCGGGCGCTTGCCGCGATCCCGATCGCCGCCAGCGCCGAAGATCACGAAGAGCTTCTTGCGCGCGAAGGGGCGCACGGCTGCGAGCGAGCGCTCGAGCGCATCGGGCGTGTGCGCATAGTCGCGCAGCACGGTGGGCCGCTCGTGAATGACCTCGAGGCGCCCCGCCACCTGTGGCACCGTGCGCAGCCGCGCGGCGATCGACGACAGCGTCATCCCGAGATGCCAGGCCGCTGCCGCGGCACCGAGCGCGTTGCTCACGTTGAAATCGCCGATGAGCGGCAGCTGCAGCGCGTGCCGCTGATTGTCGGCCACGAGCAGCCACTCGCTCCCACGCGGATGAAAGAGCACCGACTCCGCGCGCACCATGGCCTCCGGCTTGCGGCCGAAGGTGATCACCGTGTGCGCATGCGGAAGACGCTCCCAGATCTCATCATCGAGATTCACCACCGCGGCGCCTCGCGCGCCTAGCAGAGCGATCAGGCGCGACTTTGCCTCCAGGTACGCCTCCATCGTCTCGTGATAGTCGAGGTGATCGCGCGTGAGGTTCGTGAACACTCCCGCCTCGAACGTGAGCGTCTCCGCGCGCTTCTGATCGAGGCTGTGTGACGAGAGCTCCATCGCCACGGTACGCGCGCCGCGATCGACGAGTGCGCGCAGCGCACGCTGGAGCTCCACCGGGCCGGGCGTCGTGAGCGACGCGCCGGCGCCGAGCGGCGTACCCTCGCTGCCCAGAAGCACACCGAGCGTGCCGATGGAGGCGCTTCGTGAATCGGACTTGTCGAGCAGATGGCGCAGGATGCCGACGGTCGTCGTCTTGCCATTGGTGCCCGTGACCGCGACGAGACGCAGCTGCTTCGCAGGATCATCGAACGCGGCGGCGGCGGCGATGGCCGCAGCGCGACGTCCCTCGCGCACGACGATCGAGGGCAGCGTCGTGCGCCCCGCATCTTCGACGATCGCGGCAACGGCGCCGGCGGTTTCCGCTTGCGAAAGGAACTCGTGGCCGTCGCGCGCCGAGCCGCGCACCGCGAGAAAGAGTCCGCTCGCCGCGACCTGCCGGCTGTCGTCGGTGATATCCGCAACGCGTTCCGGAAGCGTGCCCGTGACCTCCACGAGCAGTCCCGCGTGCCGCAGCGCGGCGACGATTCGTTCGACGGGGATCGCCGTCACGGTGCGGCGCTCACGCGCACCAGCGTGCTGGGCGCCGCGATCGTGCCCGCGTCCGGAGCCGTCGATTTCGCGGAGCCCAGCCCATCGAGCTGCACGCGGAATCCAGCGCTGTGCAGCGAGTACGCCGCCGCGCGTGCGGAGAGTCCGCGCACATCGGGAACCGCGCGTGGCGTGGTAACGGGTGCCGGCACGCGGCGCGTGCTCGCGAGCGTCAGCAGCACCGGCGGAAGCGTGTCATCGTCCGCGACGACTTGCGCGTGGATGATGCTGTCCACGAGCGGCGCGAGCGAGTCGCGCGAATCGTGCGCGCCGAGGCGGCCGCGGTCGAGCGACGCGTCGCTCGCCGCGAGCGCCGCCTGGAGCACGATCTTGGACACCGGTGCCGCGGTCTTTCCACCGAAGATGTCGCCCTTTGGATTGTTGAGCTTCACGAGAATCACGTATTGAGGAGCCAGGGCCGGAAAGAGTGAGACGAACGATGCCGTGTACGCACCAGCACCGTATCCATGTTTGCCCACCGTACGTCGAGACGTGCCACTTTTTCCTCCTACATCGAAGTTGAGCATCGCTGCTTCCGTACTCGTGCCGCCCGTGACGACACCCACCAGCATCTGACGCACCTCTGCCGCCACGCTCGCGTCCATCACGCGCCGAATGACGCGCGGCTCATGATGATAGCGAACCTTGCCGTTCGGTGCGCGTATCTCTCGAATGAGTGACGGCTCGAGCAAGAGCCCCCCGTTCGCGATCGGCACGTACGCCGCCGC
>JAQBQC010000402.1 GCA_028287205.1 Gemmatimonadota bacterium | reverse complement strand
CGACGCGCTTGGCTTTCCCGACGTTGATCCCGCGCAACAGCGCGACGTGCATCACGGGCGTCTTTCGAGGTGCCACCGGCATTCTCCGATCTCGTTAGCTGCGCACGAGCGACGATAAAGCTACGTTCCCATCGGCGGGTGCGTGATGAGAAACTTGTGTTCGTCCGCACTCGCCATGCGTCGCATGGCGCGATGCTCGCATTGCTTGCCGCACGCTCTCACCACCTACCCTGCTGCGACATGGCCGATTCGACGAATTCCGTGCGAGAGATCAAGCCGGAGCCGCGATGGGCAGTCGTTCTGGCGATTCTCGCAGCCGCCGCGATGCCGTTCGCGTTGCCGCGCTCGCTCAGCCTGCTGCCCCAGTGGATGGTCGCCACCATTGTGGTCCTGCTCATGATTGCGGCCATCGTTACCCACGGTATCCATCAGCCACGGCTGAATGAGTTTTTCGGATATTCCATCCTCGGCGTGCTGACGATCGCGCAGCTCTACTCCCTCGTGACGCTCATCGTCGCATTGCCACGACACGCGGAGATCGCCGAGCGGCTGCTCGAGTCGGCGGCCGTGCTGTGGGTGACGAACGTGATTCTCTTCGCGACGTGGTATTGGCGGGTCGATGCCGGGGGTCCGAATGCGCGAGACGGCAGGCCGGCCCACGTCAACGGCGCCTTCCTCTTTCCGCAGATGGCGATCATCGCGCCGGGAACCGACGGGAAATCCATCGCCGAGGTGGAGGGATGGCGACCGCAATTCGTCGACTATCTCGCGCTGTCATTCTACACCGCGACAGCGTTCTCTCCGACGGACGTGCCGGTGCTCTCGCGGTGGGCGAAGCTGATGATGATGGTGCAGGCGATCATGTCGCTGACCACCGTGGCCCTGCTCGCCGCGCGGGCCGTCAACATATTGTGAGTGCATGAGCTGCGCGTTCGCGCGCTGACCTGAAACCCCGACGATCATGCCAAACACCAGCGATGCCGCGCGCTCATTGGAAGCGACCGATCGGTCACAGAGCCCGTTCACCGAAGGCCGTCGCCACCGCGTGGTGATCACCGGCCTCGGCGCCATCACGCCGCTCGGGATCTCCGTGCCCGCCGTGTGGCACGCCATGCTCGCCGGCTCCAGCGGCGCCGCCCCGATCGCAAGCTTCGACACCACGGGCTACGACACCACGTTCGCCTGCGAGATCAAGGGATTCGACGCGCGTGACTTCATGGATCGCAAGCTCGCGAATCGCCTCGACCCGGTGTGCCATTTCGCGCTCGCCGCGGCAGACGAGGCGCTCCGCGACGCGGGACTCGATGCGGCGGCGCTCACCGACCCGCAACGCGAGCGCATCGGCGTCATCTTCGGATCGGGCATCGGCGGCATCCAGACATTCCAGGAGCAGAGCGCCGCCTTCATCCGCGGCGGTCCGAAGCGCGTGTCGCCGTTCTTCATCCCGATGCTCATTCCCGACATGGTGCCGGGGATCATCTCCATCGAATATGGACTTCGCGGCCCCAACCACGCCGTCGTCTCCGCATGCGCCACGGGCAATCACAATCTCGCCGATGCGGCGATGCTCATCCGCGACGGACAGGCCGACGCGATCGTCTGCGGTGGGAGCGAGGCGGCGATCTGCGAAGTCGGCGTCGCCGGATTCTCGGCGATGAAGGCGCTCTCCACGCGCAACGATTCCCCAGCCACCGCATCCCGTCCCTTCGATGCCACGCGCGAAGGCTTCGTGATGGGTGACGGCGCCGGCGCGCTCATCCTCGAGTCGCTCGAGCACGCGCTCGCGCGAGGCGCGCGCATCTACGCGGAGGTGCTCGGCGTGGGTGCGTCCGCGGACGCGCACCACATCACCGCGCCACACCCCGAAGGGCTCGGTGCGCGGCTCGCCATGCAGCGCGCACTCGAGCAGGCAGGGCTCCGCCCGGAAGACGTCGACACGATCAACATGCACGGCACGTCCACTCCGCTGGGCGATGCGGCCGAGAGTCACGCGATCCGCGTGGTGTTCGGCGCGCACGCGAACGCGGTGACGGCGACATCCACGAAGAGCATGACCGGCCACATGCTCGGCGCCGCCGGTGCTGTCGAGGCGATCGCCAGCGTGCTCGCGATCACCGACGGCATCGTGCCGCCCACGATCAACTTCTCCCACCCCGATCCCGACTGCGATCTGCACTATGCGTTCAACGTGCCCGAACGTCGGCAGGTGCGCGTCGCGATCAGCAACGCGTTCGGCTTCGGCGGCCACAACACCTGCGCGGTGTTCGCGGCGTACAACGGGCCGGGCGAACATCGCGCCGCGATGTCGAGCCAGAGCGTCGACTCGCATCCGCACGGCGTGGCTCCGCATGCCGCGCCGAGCGCAACGACTCCGGGAAGCGCCTGGTGACGACTGGCGAGAGCGTCCTCCCCTGAGTCACGTCGCGCCGCTCGGCCGCGTCACATCGTACCTCCGTTGTCCAGAATCGGCGATGCCGATGACCGTTCATCTTCGAACGCGAAATAGGCGTAGCCGAGCGTGAGCAGCCCGTAAATGGCCACGGAGGACCATCCGAGCGAGTTCACGGCGCCGGTACGCTGACCGTGTATGGCGACGATCAGTCCGATCACCGCACCCATCAACGATCCGCGAACGATGCCCAGGCGTATCGCCGGCTCGGAGACGCGACGTGTGAGAAAGAGAACGAAGCCGACGTTGAGGAGTGTCGCGCCGAAGAAGCGCGCCATGATGACGACCGCGGTGTCCGCCGCGATGCCGTACTGCGAGAGCACCCGTGCGGGCGAAATGAAGAATGCCAAGCCGAACGCGATCGCGATGACGGCCGCGATGGTGAGAAATGTTTCGAGCTTCATGGAATGGCTCCCGTCGATGGTGGAGTGCGGCGACCGCGACATCCAGACTCGGGGCTTCTCAACGCGGCTGGTGGGAAGCGTATGTCGCCTACACTAGGGGCCCGGGAGTGCAGCGCAAGAGCGCCGCCGAGTACCTTCATCGTGGCCGCCCCGACTCTCCTCATTCGACAAGCCTCGCAATGGCAACGATCGACCTCCCCAACGCGCACCCGACACTCATCGGCCTCCCGTAC
>JAQBQC010000398.1 GCA_028287205.1 Gemmatimonadota bacterium | reverse complement strand
GGGCACTAACAAGATGAAAAACGACACAAACGGATTAAACGGACACAAACGGATTAAACGGAGAAACCCCGACTTGGCCGTTTCCGTCCGTGTCCGTTTGTGTCCGTTAAATCCGTATCTAATTGTTAGTGCCGGTGTTCCGCGGGTCGCGCACTGCTTTCGCGCTCAGGCGGGCACTAACAGTGTGAGATGCACACAAACGGATTGAACGGACAGAAACGGATAAGTGCAAACAGATAAGAAGCTGTCCGTTTGTGTCCGTTTGTATCCGTTTGTGTCCGCATCCAAATAGTTAGTGCTTGTGTTCCGCGTGTCGCGGACTAGCTTCGCGAGTCGCGAAACTAGGTCCCCGCCTTCGCGAAGAGCATCGCGAAGTCTCCGTCCGTCAGCACCACCTTCGCGCCCAGGGCCCGTGCGTGCTCGATCTCTTCGTGGCTGTCGCACGTCCACGTGAAGAGCGAGAGGTGTCCGAAGAGCGACGTGAGATGATCCGTCAACATCTCCTTCGGCACCGAGAGCGCCGGCAGCCCGAGCAGGCCGATCGCGGCGGCGATCTGCGCATCGTGGAGCGGGCCCTTCCAGCCTTTGGGCGGCCGGTTGATCCAGTAGGCGGGGATCACGTTCGGCGCGTGCCACCAGAGCAGCCGAAGCGGCACGGAGCTCACCGATTCCACGACGAAGCGATTCGCGAAATGATGCTTCGCGATGAGCGAGTCGATGTGCGCGGCGGCCGCAGCGGCGTTGTGGCGATCGAGATTCTTGAAGTCGAGCCAGAGATACTGCGGAAGCTGGGGCAGGGAGTCGAGCAGCTGTGCGAGCGTCAACGCATTGGGGAGAAGGTCGTTCTCCTCTAGCTCATCGTGCGCGACGACGAGCCCGCGGTCGTCGAACCATTGTACGTCGATCTCCGCGCCGCAGAATCCCTTCGTCACCGCCGCACTCACCGATGCGACCGAGTTCTCCTGCGCCACCGCGTGAAAGCCGCGATGCGCCCACACCGCCGGACTCCCGCACCCCGGAAGCGGTACGGCACGTGGCGCGAAGATGTTGTAGAGCGACCAGCCGCCCGCGAGCACCACGACGGCGGCGACGGAGATCCCCGCACGACGGGTGCCTCGCTTCATCGCGGCATCGCCGCGCGAATGTCCGCCATGTGGATGGTCTGCGCTGCCGCGCGCAGGTGAAGCTGGAGCTGCGCCGCCGCTGCGAACGAGGACTTCCAGCGCGTGGGGTCCGAGGTGTAGGTCACGCGCTTGTCGTCGGTATCGCGCAGCTGGACAATGCGCAGCGTATCGCCGTCGCCCTCCGAGAGCACCGTCTTGTAGCCGCCGGCGATCGCCGCCCAGCGGTTGGGTGGATTGGGCCGGTTGCCCATCGCGACGATCGCCGCGGCGTTCTTCACCTCACCGGTCAGGATGTGGCCGAACGGCGCTACCGGCTGCGGCCAGTCGAGAAGATCCATGATCGTGGGCATCAGATCGGCGTGCGAGGTGACCGCGGTGATGACGCGCGGCGATTCACCCGGCACGTAGATGAGCGCGACGGTGTGGATCTGGGGCTCCGAGAGGGTGCTCGCGTGACCGAGCCGCCCGTTCTCGAAGAACTCTTCCCCATGGTCGCCGGTGAGCACGATGATCGTGTTCTGCATGTCGACCGACTCCGCCAACGTCTGCAGCCACATGTCGAGCTCGAGAAGACAGTTGCGATAGCGATTCGTGATCGCCGCCGCCTCCTGGCGCATGCGCCACGAGGCGTAGCTGTAATTGCTCGCCACTTCGGGCGCGAAGCGGTCGTACTGCTTGCCGTGATCGTAGGGGAAGTGTGTGCCGTTGTAGTGCATGTACACGAGATGCGGCCCCGGCGCGGCCATCTCCTGCTTCAACACGGGCAGCGACTTCCAGTCGTCGCTCGTCTCGAACGGCGGCTGGTTGAAGTTGCGCAGATAGACGCCGAGATTCGCCCAACTGGAGAGCTCCCAGCTGATGAGCCGCGTGTGATAGCCGTGCTGATTGAACTGATCGATGTACGGCGAGCCGTGTTGCGGCGCCTGCTTGTCGAAGGAGAGCTGGCGGCGCCATGGCACCGTGAGCGTGCCGCGATAGAAGTCGGGCGGCGCGCCATACAGCACGCCGAGTACACCGTACTCGGTGACGTTGCCTGTGGAATAGTGGCTGCGCAGGGACATGGAGCGCGCGTCCAGCTGCGTCCAGAAGGGCATCGTGGTCGAGTCGATGAGCCGCGCGTTCAGCCCCTCGATCGTGACGATGACGACGTTGTACTGCGAGTTGCGGTGAGCGCTCGCATCGTGAAATTTCGCCGTACTTTCGTTGTGCGGTTGCGTCGCGTCCTGCGTCGCCTGGCTGAAGGCGCGATTGGCGGCGTCGAGATCGGCGTCGTGCTCCGTTCCGTACGAGAAGAGGCGGGCTGACAAGCGATCGGCGGAATTGATGCGCAGCGGATTCGCATCCGCCACCGCCTGCCACTGATCGCTTCCGCGACTCACCTCGTATCCAGCGAGCAGGATGTCGAAGAAGAACAGCGCCGCGACGAGAGCGATCGCGCGCCGGAACGGCGTGTCGAAGCACCGCTGCCCGCGCTCCCACATGGTGCCGAGGCGCGCCGCGACGAACACACCGCACAGTCCAATGATGTGCAGCGACATTCGCTGCATGAACCAGGATTCATCCGTCGACCGGATGCCGTAGTGGAGCTTCCAGTCCTCGCTCAGAAAGAGGCGCGCCTCGCGCCAGGTGGCGTGGTGTCCCGACATGCCGTACCACGCGTGATCGAGCTCGATCGCGGTGAGCATGAGCAGCAGGAAGACCACCGTCATGCGCATGCCCCAGTTGCCGGGCATGCGGCAGGCGAGGGCGTAGGCGATGAGGCACCAGAGCGCGACGGGGAGCGCCGTCATGTAGAGCAGATAGATCATCATGCCCAGCGACGGCGCGGGCCATCCATCCTCGCCGACACCCAGGAACAGCGGTGCGCGCACCCATCCGAAGATGAGGCACGTGGATGCGTAGACCGCGAACACCGTGATGAACCAGCGGAGTCCTTTGCTGTGCGGGTTCTCCGGCATGAACAGCTTCACGGAGACCGCGAGAGCGGAGGATTGGACAGCGGGCGGCCAGCGGGCCCCATCGCATCGGAGCGATGGAAGAGGCGCATGCCAATCAGCTCGAAGATGAGGCGAATGTGGCCCGCCATCGTCTTCACGATCTTCATCTTGGAGCGGCCGAGGATGCGAACCTCGAGCGTCGTCGGATACTCGACGATTCCGGAGCCGCCGAGATCCAGGCGGCCGAGCAGCTCGGCGACGCCGATGAATCCCGCGCGCGAGAGTGGCACGTCCGCAACGGCGCTGCGACGGTATACGCGGAAGCATGCCGTGTATGTCGCGAGCTGATGGCGCAGCACCATCCCGTACATCTTCGAGAGCGTGCGCGAGAGAAAGAGGCGCCACTCCGGCACGTTGAGCACCTTGCCGTTCTTGTGATATGGAGAGGCTGTCACCATATCGACGCCCGGGGTGAGCAGCGTGACCATCGGTCCCAGCTCGTGCGGATCGTAGGTGCAGTCGCAGTCCATCGAGCACACGACTTCCGTTTCCGATGCGCGGATGCCGGTCATGATCGTGGCCGCGACGCCGCGGTTCACCTCGTGGCGGATCAGCGTGCAGTTCGGGCGGCCGCCGAAGATGTTCTGCAGCGAGAGCCACGTGCCGTCGCTGCTGCCGTCATCGACGAACACGAAGTGCACCACGTGATCCTTCGACAGCTCGGCCTCGACGCCCACGAGCGTATTCGAGAGATACGGGAGAATCAGCTCCTCGTTGAAGCACGGGATGACGATGCTGATCGGGGTGCGCGCGATGGAGTCGTCGCGCACGATCTCCACGGGAGCGCTGCGCAGCTCGCGCTCGTGGGCAGTGGCCGCCGCGGCGGCCGCCTCGGCGAGCACCTGCTCGGAGGCGGGCACGCTCTCGATGCCCAGTCGGTCGCCGATGCTGGTGAAGCGGTACTGCTCGAAATAGTAGCGCAGCATCGTCGCCATGCGATCGAGGTTGCGGTACTGGCGCACCTTCGCGTAGAAGGGCGCGGCATCGATCTTCGGCTGATCGGGGTCGAGCTCCCAGACGTGGAAATACATCACGAAGGGCGCTTCGTACTTGCGATCCCACTGCCGTACGGCGCGCTGCACGAGCGAGAACGGCAGCTGGCGGAAGTAGTTCGCGCCCGCGATCGGAATGTCGTGGCCCATCACGCGCGTGGTGGACACCGGCACCTCGAGCATCGTGTGCTCGCCGTGGTGATGGTGATGCACGAAGCGGCGCCACGGCTCGTGCACGTACTGCCGGAAGAGCGGCCGGATGCTCGAGTCGAACTTGTAGCCCTCCTCGGCGAGCACGTCCAAGGCCCAGAGATCTTCCGGGCGCAGCCAGCGCTGGGCGACGCGATAGCCGTCGATCTGGCGGCCGCTCGCGCGCTCCAGCGCCTCGCGCGCGCGCACCGTGTCGTCGCGGAACTCATCGCGGCTGAACTCGCGGATGCTGCGATGGAAGTAGCCCTTGCTCGCGATGTCGTGCCCGCGCGCGACGACCTCGCGGATGAGCTCCGGCACGGCGTCGGCAACCCAGCCGAGCGCGAAGAAGGTGGCCTTGAGCTTGTACTCGTCGAGAAGATCGAGCGTCGTCGCCGTGTTGCGCGCGAGGCGGCTCTCGAAGCGATGCCAGCGCGCGCGCGGAATGAGGCGATTGAACGTCGCGCCCTGGTAATAATCCTCGATCGCCACCGTCAGGATATGACGGTGGTCGTTGCCAGCGCTCACGGAAGGCGCGGGATGGCTCACGGCTGGCGAAGCAGGTACGCGCACAGAATTCCCCAGAGCACGACGGTGATGCCCAGCGGGAGATCGCTCCACAGCGCATCCGTGGGCGACTCGCCGCGTCCCTTGCGATCGACGAGAAACCAATAGCGGAAGATTCCGAAGAGCACGAACGGAATCGTGAACGCGAGCACGGGGCGCGTGGTCACGACGAACATGCAGTAGAAGACCATGGCACACACGGATGCCATGAGCGCGAACCGGTCCAGCAGCGGCACGGTGTACTGGCCAAGCACGGCACGCGCAACGTCGCCCTGCACGTCGAGCTCGTCACGCCGCTTGATTGCGGCGAGATAGAGCGCGATCGCGAGGGTGGTGACGAGCATCCATGATGAGAGCGGCACATCGATGACGACGGCACCGGCGTACACGCGGAGCACGAAGCCCGCGGCAACGCAGAAGATGTCGACCACCGGAACGCGCTTGAGCCACGTGGAATACAGCAGGTTGAGGACGATGTAGACGAGCAGAACGGCAACGAGCGGGATGCTCACGAACGACCCCGCCAGCAGCAGCACGGAAAGGACCACGAGGAGCGTGCGTGCTGCACCCACGGTCACGGCTCCGCTCGCGAGCGGGCGCGTAACGCGTTTCACCGGATGCAGTGCGTCGATTTTCAGATCGGCGAGATCATTAATGATGTAGACGATCGACGCGGCCACGCAGAACAGCAGCGTGCCGAACAGCGCGTAGAGCCTCGCATCTTCGCGGGTGAACAATCCCGAGAAGATGAGCGGCGCGAGCACGAAGAGATTCTTGATCCAGTGCTTCGGGCGCAGAAGCTGGATCACGGCCAGCGAGCCGGTGCGGGGCACGGCGGCTACCGAGAGCTCAGGGGGCATGGGCAACCTCGGCGGTGGTGGAGCGATACAGGTATCGCGGATAGCCGTGATCGAAGCGGCGCGGAAGCGCGGCGAGCGATGAGAATCGCGCCCCGTAGTCCGTCACG
>JAQBQC010000376.1 GCA_028287205.1 Gemmatimonadota bacterium | reverse complement strand
GGAGAGATCGGCGGCTATGGCTGCGCGACGTGGGGCGGGCTGCGCACGCCCCCGGGCGAGCGCGGTCATCTGAGTCTCGCGATGCTCGTGAAGTGCGCGCGCGAAGCCGGCGGACCCGATCATCACTTTCAGGCCGTACAGCTCCCGGTCAATCTCGCGCTCAGCGAGGCCATTCGCGCGCCCACGCAGCACGTCGAGGATCGCGCCCTCACGCTGCTCGAGGCGGCGTCCGAGCTCGGTGTCGCGGTGGTCGCGAGCGCCACGCTATTGCAGGCGAAGCTCGCGAGCAGGCTTCCGCAGCAGATGCGCGAAGCGCTTCCCGGACTCTCGACCGATGCGCAGCGCGCGATCGCCTTCGTGCGCGGACTCCCCGTGATCACCAGCGCGCTCGTCGGCATGCGCAGCGCGGGACACGTGCGCGAGAACCTCGGTGCCGCGCGCCCCACGCACTGATCAGCCGCGCGCGCGCCGCGTGCGAGCGTCGATGCTCTGTGGCCCCGTGATACCGGCCTCGGGCCCGCGCGTGAGCGTAAGAATGGAGACCTCCGCCCGCGCGCCCACGCGGAAAGGAATTCCCCAGTAGTTCGTTCCCGGGCTCACGTACAGCAGCGACTCACCGCGACGATAGACGCTCATCGCGAGCTCGAGAAATGGATTCGCCATACTCCAGCCGGCGCGGTTGATCGAGAATTGCCCCCAGTGCGTGTGTCCGCTCAACGTGAGCGGCACGCCGGCGGTCGCGAGTGGCGGCCAGAGCGCCGGGTTGTGTGCGAGCACGATCGTAAAGATTCCTTCAGGAATCCGGGCGAGCGTTGCGGCGATGTTCGGCGCGGGAACGCCCGGCCCCGGTACGTGTCCGGCTGCCGGATCACCCGTCCCCGCGATCGCGAGCCGCACGCCCTTGTGCTCGACGACGCGGCTCTCGTTCACCAGCACGATGTGCGGGAGCGTCAGCAGTCGCGGTAGCACCTCGTCCCACCCGGCGTACACCTCGTGATTCCCCGCCACGATGTACACGCCGAGCGGTGCCGCGAGATCCCCGAGCGCCGCCGCATAGAGGCTCACGTCGGGCGCGAAGTCGTCGATGAGGTCACCGACGACGGCGATGAGATCCGGCTTCGCGGCGCGCACGTCGGCGGCGATGCGTGCCAGCCGCGCGCGCGCGGTGTGCGGCCCGATGTGCGTGTCGCAGATCTGCGCGATGCGAAGGCCTTCGAGTGCCTCGGGCAGGGACGGAAGCGTCACGGTGAGCGGGACGACGATGACCTTTCGCGATCCGCCGTATCCGAGCAGCGCGAAAAGCGCGTACACGATGGCCACCGCCGCGATTGCGCCGCGGCCCGCCACGCCCGCAATGCCGAAGGGAGCGCCGACAATCACGCCCGCGAGCCCGCCGAGTGCGCTGAGGATGAGCAGCAGCTGCGCATACCACATCGGGCGGAAGACGAAGAGCCGGATCGCCTTGCCCGGATAGTGACTGCTCCCGCGGCTTCGGAACAGAACGGTGATCGGCGCGACCGTGAGCAGCAGTACCGCCGCGACGACCGTCTTCCATCCGCCCACGACGGGCGCGAGCAGCACGCCCACGATCACCCAGCTCCCGACGAAGATCGAGAGAGCCACGGTGAGCGCAGTGCGCTGCGCGCGCACGAGCGCGGCGCGCGCGCCGGGGGAGCGCTGGGCGCTCATCGAGCCCCTCCGGCGCTTGTTACGCTACTTGGAAATGACGAGCGGCGTGACGTCCACGTGCAGGTTGTGATTCACCCGAATGCCCGCGATCCCATCCGTCGGGAACTTCGACTTCGGCACAGCGGCAACCAGGTTGCCATTCACGAGAAAGTGAACGGTGTCGGGCGCTACGTGCACCGTGAGCTTGTACGTCGCCTTCCCACTCGCATCTTCCTTCGGAATCTTGGGATTCGCCGTCCAGTCCACCACCGACGCCGTATTCTCACCATCGCGGGTCTTGATGAGATACTCACCGGTGCCACGAAGCACGAAGTAGCCGTACTTCTGCTTGGCAGGATCCGTCAGGTTGCTGCCGCCCAGGAAGACCCCGTACGCCTCGGGATGCTTGGGCTTTTCGAGCTGGTTGATCGTCGTCGAGACCTGGTACTCGCCCTTTGCGCTGTCCTTTGCCGCGTAGGTGATGTGGGCGGGGCCGGTCTGGATCTCCCAGCGCCCGCCATTCGCGGTGTACTTCGCGTCCGTGATCTTCGCGTCCGCGTGATCCGTCACGCCCGTGTAGCCGGCCGGGACGCCCGTTCCGGCAGCCGACTTGTCGGCGTCCATGTGCATTCCCTTCATACCGGTATCCGCCGGGGCGGCACCAGGTGCCGCGGCGGGGGCCGAAGCTGCAGCCGGGGTCGTCGCAGTGGTGTCCGCGGAAGCGCCGTCCGCCTTCCCCTTCGCGCATGCAGCCACCAGGGCAAGCACGCTCAAACTCCAGAATTTGTACACGATCCCTCCCATGAATGTTTTGCAGCTTGACGGGAATATAGCTCGCCACTGTCACGAGCGACGCGTTACGTCTGGCGTGCAGACTCGCGACGGTACATACTCACTGCGTAGCCACTGGTCGCGCGCGTCGCTGCGCATGCGCGCGAACGGAAATTGCCGTGAAGGCTGCCCAGTGCAGCGGTCAACTATTCATCACGCGGAGCACAACGTATGGCGACCAAGAAGAAAACGGCTCGCAAGTCGGGTTCCCGAAAAAAGGGCGCGACGAAGAAGAAGAGCGCATCCCGCAAGAGCGCGAAAAAAGGGAGCGCACGTCGTCGAGGCGGGCCGCGCACGAAAAGCTCGACCAGAAAAGCCGCAAGCAAGGGCGCACGCAAAGGGGCACGCAAGGCAACGCGCAAGGTGACGAAGAAGGCCGGCAGGAAGGCCCCGAAGCGCGCGACCAGAGCCGCCGCACCGAAGCGTCCCGCGAAGCGCAAACAGTCCGCGGTCGCGCGCGTGAAGCGCGTCGCTACCGAGGTTGGCTCGCAGGCGATGGATGCGGGCAAATCCGTCGTCGAAGGAGCGAAGGACATGGGCGAGCGTGTCTACGACTTCACCGCCGACGCCATCAACAAGGTTACCTGACGACAGTAGCGCCACACGGCTTCGCGAACGGGGACAGCGCTATGCTGTCCCCTTTTCGTTGCCCGTCGCCGCGCTGATGAGCCACTCGCTCACCAGCTTCGCCACGCGCTCGCGGCAGAAATCCACGGTGAGCACGTGTCCGCATCCCGTGAGCAGCTCGAGCTTTTTCGTCTGCGCGCCGAGCAGCGCGAACGCACGCGTCGCGACTTCCGCCGTGAGCCGGTTGTCCTCGCGCGACTGCACGTACAGTGTCGGCGCCGTCACGCGCGACAATGATGCGCGCGCGGCATCCGCTGCGCGCACGAGCTCTCGCACGAGCTGCGGTGTCGTCGCTCCATACGCGAGCGCCTGCGCACGCGCCTCCGGATCGAGAATCGATTGCGAGCCATCGCCGCCGACGTACGGCAGCACGACACCGATTGCCGGCGCTGCGCGCACGAGCACGCGCAGCAGCGCCGGCGTGTCGAGGTAGGGCGCGAGCAGCACCAGTGCGGCAAGCTCCGAATCATCCGCCGCGACTGTCGCCGCGAGCGCGCCGCCCAGGGAGAGCCCGACGAGCGCGACACGCGTGTGCCGCGCGCGCATCGCCGAATGCGCGGCGCGCGCAGCCGCCATCCACTCACTTCCATTCGATGATGCGAACTCCCTGAGCGTGCGACCGTGTCCGGGCAACAGCGGCGCATCGACATCGAATCCGCGTTCGCGCAGCACGTTCGCGAGGAACGCGAGCGTCTGCGGCGTGTCGCCGAAGCCGTGCAGCAGCACCACGCCCATCGTCGCGCCGGGAGCGGTGAGCGCCAGCGGCTCGGCGCCAGGAATGATGCCGAGCGGCCCCGTGGGAAACCGGGAGCCCACGCGGCGCTCGTAGCGCTTGCGATGCCAGATTCCCCACACCCAGAGCGCGAGGATCAGCACAGCGACGACGGCGATCATCGACGCGCCGAGCAGCAATCGCGCGAATCCCATCATGCGCGCGCGAGTAGAAAAGAAACGGGGGCGGAAGCCGTCAGGCTGCCGTCCCCCGTTCTCGCATCCCCCCCACGAGGACGCAAATCACCTGCTTCGATGTCGACACCGGCCCGCGTCCCCAACGCTCGACCGGAGCGCTCCATCTCTCGCAGTACGCACTTTGCAACTCCCGCGCCAGTGCGCATCAGGAGCGTCTGGTGTCCGGTCGTTCACGCAACGACGTGAAATCCCTTCACGCGTTGCGTGCTCGCGAACGCCGTCGCAGAGACTCCCGTCAATTGCCACGCGTGCGCCATCGCCGTGCCGACGGCGTCCGCCTTCTCGCTGCGCGCCACCGCGAGAATGGACGAGCCCGCGCCGCTGAGCGTGGCGCCGATCGCGCCCGCCTCCATCGCGGCGGCCACCACCGCATCGTAGCCGCGCACCAGGCGCCGGCGATGCGGAACGTGCAGCACATCGTCCAGCGCCGCAGCGAGCATCGCCTCGTCCGCAGTCGCAAGCCCTCGCACCAGCGCCGCGCCCTTCGCCGCCGCCTGCACCGCCGTCACGTGTGGCACCACGTTCGGCA
>JAQBQC010000371.1 GCA_028287205.1 Gemmatimonadota bacterium | reverse complement strand
GTGTTGTCGTAGATCGGCGTGAGCCAGATCGCCGTCACGCCCAGCGATTTGAGATACGGCAGCCGCTTGCGCACGCCTTCCAGATCGCCTCCGTGATAGCGGCGAATGTTGGCGCGGCCGAACATGCCTCGGGAGATCGCTGGATCATCGTTCGTCGTGTCGCCGTTGTCGAAGCGATCGGGCATGATGAGATAGATGACGTCGTTCGCGTCGAATCCCTGAAAGCGCCCGCTCCGCGGCAGCGGCGCGTTGACGGTGAAGGGAATCGACGCGCTCCCGTTGGCGGTGCGAAGCGTGAGTGGATAGCTGCCCGCCGCGAGCTGCTTCGGAACGGTGACATCGACGAAGGCGTAGCTCCCGGCGGCATTCACCCGCGTGACGGCGCACGCCACGCGAGCACACGTGACGTGCGCGCCCGCGAGATTCTTCCCGCGCACGAGCAGCCGCACCGGATTGATGGAGTGGCCCGCCCACCAGTTCGGCGGATCGACCTTCTCCACGACGGGCGCCTGCGCGCTTATCGCTCCACTCGCGATGATCATGACTACGATCGGGAGCAGGCCGCAGCGCGTGATGGGAATCAGTCGGAGCATGCGTCCCTGGGAATATGAGGAGCGCGCGTGGGCGCCGAGCCGGCGCCAGCGGTGCGTGTGGTGCGAGCGAGCGCGAAGAGATGGCCCTGCATCGGCGCGAGCGTTGGCAGCGCGATGTATTGCCGCACACGCCCCTCGCCGTCGATCTCGAGCGTGGCAGGCGATGTGCGCGCGAGCAGGTCGCGAGCGCGCCATCGTCCGGCACCGAGCGCGCCTGCCGCCGACTCGATGGAAACGCCGGCCAGTGGCTTGGCCGACAGGTTTGCAACGATGAGCACCGCGCCATCGTCCGTGCGACGCAGGTACGCCGCTACCGCGTCGTCGCTCGCCTGGAGCGGGACGAGCGCGCCCGCGGCCAGCGCAGCGCACCGCGCGCGGAGGTGAATCAGTCGCCGATAGAGCGCGAGCAGCGAGCTCGGGTCGCGCTCCTCGGCGCTCACCGTCCTCGTGAGCGAATCGCCCTGCATCTGCTCCCACGCCGTGCCGGGCGTGAAGCCCGCCTCGTGCCCCGAGCTCCACTGCATCGGCGTGCGAATGCGCTCATCGGGCTTTCCACCGCTCATGCCGATCTCCTCGCCATAGTACACGAACGGCATGCCGGGCATCGTGAGCAGGAGCAGCGCCGCGACGCGTGCGCGCGCCATGTCGCCGCCGAGCTCCGTGAGCGTGCGCGGTTGGTCGTGATTGCGCAGGAACGGAGACCATCGCCCCGTGGGCGCGTCGCGCTCGAGCTGCAGCGCCGGCGCGAGCAGTCCGCGAGCAGAGCCGGAGCGCACCGCGGCAATCAGGCTGTCGGCCACCTCGAATGCGAAGTAGGAGGTGAGCTGGTCGGCGTAGTACGAGAGCAGCGTCGCGTTCGGGAATGTCACCTCGCCCACCGTGTAGACATCCGGCCGCGCGGCGCGCATGGACTGCTGAAAGTCGTGCAGCACCTGATGCGTTTCGCGCGTGTGCATGATCTGCGCGCCGTGCTCCACGAGGAACGACACGGCATCGAGGCGAAATCCATCCACGTGCATGCTGTCGAGCCAGAATCGTCCCACCCGGTTCGCCTCATCGCGCACCGCGGGATTCTCGTAGTTGAGATCCGGCATGCTGCTCGAGAACAACCCGTAGTAGTACTCGTCGCGCTCGGGTGATTTGTGCCACAGCTCGGATCCCCACGTGCCCCTGTCGAGCTTCGTCGGCGACCAGCGATACCAGGCGCGATAGGACGAGGTGCTGTCGCGCAGCGCCGCCAGAAAGTGCGGGTGCCTGTTCGATGTATGATTGAGCACGAGATCCACGAGCACCTTGATGCCCCGCTTGTGCGCGGCGGCCACGAGCCGCTCGAAGTCCTCGTTCGTGCCGTAGTCGTGCGCGACGCGATAGTAGTCGGTGACGTCGTAGCCGTGATAGCTCGGGGATTCCGCGACGGGCATCAGCCAGAGGCAGCGCGCGCCGAGTGAGCGCGTGCTGCGCGGATTGCCATCGTTGATGTAGTCGAGCCTCGCGGTGAGTCCGTTGAGGTCTCCGATGCCGTCACCGTCGCTGTCCTGAAACGAGCGCACGAAGACCTCGTAGCACGTCGCACCGCGCGTCCACGCAGGAGCGTCCTGGGCCCGCGCAGCGCCGGCAGATGCGGCCAACCCGAGGAGTAGTATGCCGATTGTGTTGACGGTGGAGCTCGAGCGTGCCAGAGCTGCGCACATGACGTGACGAAACCTCCGGCGCGGACGAGACGGCGGCAATCATAGCACGCGTGCTCCGCGCTCGTCAAACGCGGGATTCCTCTTCAAAAGGCGTGGGCCGCGCCACATCTTCAGCCGTGGCGCGCACCATGCGCTTGGACTCCGCACTTACACCCTCCAGCTACGGAGGCCCATGACGTCGCGGCCGCGCCTGAGTTATTGGCAGCTCTTCAACATGAGTTTCGGCTTCCTCGGCATTCAGTTCGGCTGGGGTTTGCAGCTCGCGAACATGTCGGCGATCTACGAGCGACTGGGCGCGCGTCCCGATCAGGTGCCAATCCTTTGGCTCGCCGCACCGCTCACCGGACTGCTGGTGCAGCCGATCGTCGGCGCGTTAAGCGATCGCACGTGGGGGCCGCTGGGGCGTCGCCGTCCCTACTTCCTCACCGGCGCCGTTCTCGCCTCGGTCGCGCTCTTCTTCATGCCGCTGTCGAGCAGCCTGTGGATGGCGGCGTCGCTCCTCTGGATTCTCGACGCGTCGATCAACATCTCGATGGAGCCCTTCCGCGCGTTCGTCGCGGACAAGCTCGACATCTCGCAGCGCACCACCGGCTTCGTGCTGCAGTCGTTCTTCATCGGCATCGGCGCGAGCTTCGCGAACGCCTTGCCGCTCGTCTTCCACAAGCTCGGTGTGGTCGGCAGCACACCGGATGGCATTCCGCTGTCGGTGAAGTACGCGTTCCAGCTTGGAGCGGTCGTCTTCCTCGTCGCCGTGCTGTGGACAGTCGTCACCACCTCCGAGTTTCCGCCGGAGGACATGGCGGCGTTCGAGCGCGCGCGCAAAGGGAAGCTCGGCATCGCCTCCCTCGTGCGCGAAGTGACCACATCGCTTCGTGAGATGCCGACGACGATGCGTCAGCTCGCGATCGTGCAGCTGCTCACGTGGCTCGGCCTGTTCTGCATGTGGCTCTACTTCGTGCCGGCCGTCGCGCGTCACGTGTTCGGCGCGACGGACCCGCAGTCGGCGCTCTACACACAGGGCATCGAGTGGGGCGGCTTCGCGTTTGCTTTCTACTCGATCACGTGCTTCGTCATCGCGCTCGCGCTGCCGAAGCTCGCTGCGCTCACCAGCCGCAAGACGGTGCACTCGGCGTCGCTCGTCTGCGGCGGCATCGGACTGCTCTCGGTGTGGCTGATCCACGACCCGCACTTGCTGATTCTGAGCATGGTCGGCGTCGGCATCGCGTGGGCGTCGATCCTCTCGATTCCGTACGCGATCCTGTCGACAGCGCTGCCATCGAGCCGCATGGGCGTGTACATGGGGATCTTCAACTTCTTCATCGTCATCCCCGAGATCATCGCGTCACTCACCTTCGGGCCCATCTCGCGCGCGGCGTTCGGCATTGGCAATCCGCAGGCGCCGCTCTACATGGTGATGCTTGGCGGCTGCTGCCTGCTGGCGGCCGCGGCGTGCGTCGCGCTGGTGCGCGATGTCGGCGAGCAGGCAGTTCCGGTAGACGCGGTGATCGCCGCCGACGTGCGCGAGCATCTCACCGTTGCCGGCTCGGCGCAGCCGGTGCCGAGCAGCGGCCTGCCGGACAACTAGTCGCTGGCGCGGCGCATCACGGAGTGATCGTGATGCGCCGGATCGTAGAGGGAACGACGAACGTCGCGGTGCGCGAGGCCGGGTCGTAGCGCACCGGCAGCGCGCGCCCATCGCCGCGCACGGATCGCGGCCGCGCAGCCGCATGCAGAGTGACGGCGTACGCGCGCGCACCCGCGTACTTGCCCTCGCGCGCCATCGCGACATCGAGCGCACCGGCGGCGCTCGCGCGCACGGTGATCGTCGTGGAGCGAAAGTCCCCGCGCGTGTATCCGTAGCCGTCGCCGGCATCCTCGTAAAGCACGCTCGTCACTGGCGAGGTTGCGCCAGGCCAGACGTGCAGCTCGAGCGTATCGAGCTTGCGCGCGCCGTCGTACGACATCACGGTCTGCATCGGCAGCACCGCGCCCGCGCGCGCGAAGAGCGGAAGGCCGCGCAGCCCGGTGGAATCGCCACCGTCGTTGAGCGCGCGCGGCGCGGACACTCTCACGCGCGTGCCGCCGTCGTACGCGCTGTCGCTGCCTACACGGTACCATCGCCCTGCCGGGAGATACACCGTGCGTGCATCCGCCAAAGAGTCCACCACAGGCGCCGCGAGGAGATGATCGCCGAGGAGGTACTCATCGCTCACGGTGAGCGCGAGCGTGTCGGAGAGATCGTTCCAGAAAATCGGACGCACCACGGGTGAGCCGCTCGTCTCGTGCTCGTGGAACGCAGAGTAGAGTGCGGGCAGAAGCCGATAGCGAAGTCGGATCGTCGCGCGATTCGCGCGCTCGTAGTCGGCTCCGTAACTCCACGGCTCGCGGCGGGGAACGTCGATCGACGAGTGAGTGCGAAACAACGGCATGAGCGCCGCGGACTGCAGCCAGCGTGCGTACATCTCTGCCGACGGAGTGCCGGTGAATCCTCCGATGTCCGATCCGGCGAACGGCTCTCCCGTCAGCCCCAGCGAGACCACCATCGGAATCGAGATGCGCAGATGCTCCCACGTCGAGCTATTGTCACCCGTCCAGACGCTCGAGTAGCGCTGTATGCCGGTGTACGCCGCGCGCGTGATGACGAAGGGTCGCAGCTCAGGACGCAGGCGATGCAGCCCCTCGAACGAGGCGCGCGACATGAGCGTGCCGTACTGGTTGTGATACTCGAGATGACTTCCCGGCTGCCCATCGCCATCGAATTGCGCGAGATCCGAGAGAGTGCCCCCCAGGAACGACGAAGGCTCGTTCATGTCGTTCCAGATGCCGCGCACGCCGGGGCTCACCAACGCGGATTGTGCGTTGCCCCACCAGCTGCGCACGGAGTCGCGCGAAAAATCCGGAAACGCCGAGGTGCCCGGCCAGACCCGACCGAGCGCGGGGGCGCCGTCCGGCGTCGTCACGAACGCGTGTCGCGACAGCCCCTCCTGGTAGATCGCGTACGCGCTGTCCACCTTGACGCCCGGATCCACGATCGCGACGACCTTGAATCCCATCGACGCGAGCGTATCGAGCATCGCCTTCGGCTGCGGAAATGCCGTCGGGCTCCACGTGAACACGCGGTAGCCATTCATGTAGCCGATGTCGAGATACAGCGCGTCGGCCGGAATGTCGCGGCGCCGCATTTCGCGCGCGACGTTCATGAGCATCGTGTCCGGCGCGTAACTGTAGCGACTCTGGTGGTAGCCGAGTGCCCACCGGGGAGGGAGCGGCATGCGGCCGGTAAGGCGCGAGAAGCGCGCGAGCACGCGATCGAGTCCGGGCCCCGCCACCACATAGTAGCGAAGCTCGCCCCCGTCGGGCGCTCCCTCCGCCGTGTAGGCTATCGAGCCCGGGAGCCTGTTGGCGAAGTCCATCTCGCCGCGAAACGGGTTGTCGTACAGCACGCCGTGCGCGATCCCATCGGTGACGCCGACATAGAACGGCATCGACGAGTAGATCGGCGTCTGCGCGGGAAGATACGCGAATCGATCGGTGTTCCAGAATGGATACGCACTGCCGTTGCGGACGAGCGGAGTCGGCTGTTCGCCGAGCCCGAAGTAGCGCGTGCCTTCGCGATGCTGCACATAGTGAACGATCCGACCATTGAGCGTTGCGGCGCCGAACGAATCGCGCAGCAGCTCGTGCCCAGCCGAATCTCTCACCACGATTCGGAGCGGCCGTCGCATCACCAGCACTTCGGTTCCCTCGGCCGTGCCGATCATGATCGTATCGCCAGCCTCGCGCAGCGAGCTCGGAGCGATCGCTACCGGTGCGTCGCCGGTCGCGAGCGAGCGCGGCGCGACGAAGCTGGCCGCGGTTGCGTTGCCAAATCGAATGCGGATGCGCGCGCCGACGCCGGACACCGACTCGACCAGCACGCTCCCGTTCTGCGCGCGAACCAGCACTCCGCCCGCGATGCGCGAGCCGCTCTGCACGTCCCCGAGGAAGGTGTATGTCGAGCTCTGCGCGCGAAGGGCGCGCGGCGCGGCGATGGCCGCAAGCATGGCGGCGCCCGTAGCCACGCGCCTCATCATCCCCTCACTCATGCGCACTCGTGCGTGTTTGCATCCGTCGGCATCATTGCTCCTGGATTGCGACCGGCTTCGCTATTGCATGGCCCAAAGAATCGCCGCTGCAATTCGTGCGTTGGCAGCGGCGGCGTGATCAGCTGGTGAGAGCTGAACGACTTCTGGAAGGAGCGCGCGGTGAGCACGACTCGTATTCTAGGTTGCGAGGAGGAACGCGATCTCGCCAGCCCGAGGGAGCGTCTTCGTGCAAAATTTCGGCGCTGTCACGCGCTCCTCGCCCTTCGGCCAGTGACGGTTGCATTAGGTGTCACCAAAGGCGGTGACTTTCTTGACACCATGTTGCGGTCAACCTACACTACAGCGAATGCCCCCTCAGGAAACCAACGTTACATCTCGCGCGCGTCCCTACCTCTGGTGGGGACTTGCATTGCTTGCGCTGGCCGCCGGGTACGCGGATCTGATCCGCGGAGGCGAAACACTCGCCCCGATCCTGCTCGTGCTCGGTTATTGCGTGTTGGTGCCAATCGCCATCCTGAAGTAAGTCGTCGCTCCATTTCGCCACTGGCGTGCAGCAGTCTCGCGAACGCATGGTGCGCTCCTTGGTTGCCGTACTCCGGGTTTTCTTGGGGGCCATGGGCGAATAGCTCAGTTGGTTAGAGCGCCTGCCTTACACGCAGGATGTCGGGGGTTCGAGTCCCTCTTCGCCCACTGAGTTAGGAAGGGGACCCTGACGGTCTGGAGCGGGGTATATCCGTTTACCGCATTGGAGGTAAGGATCGAGATGAGAATGACTTGTCAGCCGAAGCTCATGTTGGGTGCGCTCGCCCTGTCGTTGGGCGCCTTTGCACCCGCTCCGCTGCTCGCCCAGACGCGAACGCAGGAAAAGTTGCCCGATGAGACTCCTCGGGCGCTCGTCGTCGCGTTTCGCTCCCCGGAGAAGGGCACCGGAACGAATCTCGGCGAACAGATCAGAACGAAGCTCCAAGCCGACATTCCAATGAAGCAGATGTACGTCATCCCCAAGGCGACCATCTGCGCGAATCTCGAGGCCTCCGGCTTCCCATGCGACAGCATGCCCGACGCCATCACGTCGCGTCTGCTGGCCACCTCGCTCCGCGCCGACTTCTACGTCGACGGAATCGTGACCAAGACGGGCACCGGCTACAAGTCGGATGCGCGGCTCGTGCTCGCCCGGGACAACAGTATGGTCCAGCCGCTTCCCTCCATCAGCGGGAACAAGCTGGGCGATGTCGCCTCCCAGATCTCCAAGGCGATCCTCGACGTTCGCAAGCAGCTCCCCGACGAGCGCACCTGCGAGACGAAGCTGGGTGCCGGTGATGCGGCCGGCGCAATCACGGCCGCGCGGGCATCGATCGCCGCCTATCCGCAGTCCACGATCGGACGCGTGTGCCTCGCCAACGCGATGCTCAAGCAGAACGCACCCGGAGACTCCGTGGTCGCGGTCGCGAACAAAGTGATCGAGATCGATCCGCGCAACCGTCCCGCGCTCATCATGCTCGGCGACGCCTACGCGGCGAAGAACGATCTCAATCACGCGGTGCAGGCATGGTCGAAGCTGATCGCCGCGTATCCGAAGGACGTGCAGCTCGTGTCCACGGTGGTCAACAAGATCGGACAGAGCGGCCAGGCCGCCGCGGCGAAGCCGATCATCGTCGCCGCCGTCGACTCGAACCCGGGCGACCCGGATCTCGTGCACCTCAAGTGGCTGATCCTGCTCGCCACGAAGGACTGCGCCGAGGCGACTGCCGCCGGCGAGCAGATGGTCAAGGCCGACACTGCGTCCGCGGATACGACCTTCTATCTGCGACAGGCCGCGTGCTACGCGTCGGGGAACGATCCGCAGAAGGCTTCGGCCACCGCGGCTCAGGGTGTCGCGAAGTTCAAGAACAACGCGGGGCTCTGGTCGCTCTATGCGCAGACGCTGCGCATGTCGGGGCAGCTGCCGCAGTCGCTCGCCGCCGCGCAAACGGCCGTGAAGCTCGACCCGAAGGCCGAGCATGGCTATCTCCGTATCGCGCAGGCGCAGATCGATCTGAATCAGCCAGACAGCGCGATCGCCACGTTGAAACAGGCGGTGGCATCCGGAGAGGACAAGGCGACCGTTGGCCAGTTCCTGCTGGTGCTCGGCAACAAGGCGTACAAGGATGCGAGTGCGGCCACTCCACCCAATCGCGAAGACTTTCAGCGTGCGGAGACGATCCTCGCCGCGTCGGACAGCATCTCGCCGTCGCCAGCCGCCAAGTTCGTGCTCGGCGTCTCGGCGTTCAAGGTCGGCGACTCGGCGGTCCGCGATAACCAGAAGGCCAAGACGTGCGATCTCGCGAAGCTCGCGGAGTCGTCGTTCCTGACAGCGCAGATCAACATCGCCGCCGGCGGCTCGATCGACGCGAAGACGGCGCAGCAGCTCCTCTCGGCACTCGAGCAGTACCGGCCGGCAGTCGAGGGACAGGTCAAGAAGTTCTGCAAGTAGGTGCAGTGAAGTAACGCTCGACTCGAAGGGCTCGCCGGTGGCGGGCCCTTCGTTGTTTTTGGCCTCGTGAATGGAGCGCCCGACTGCTCCGGATGGTAAAATCCTGTCATGATTTCGCTCGCACCGGACGCGTACCACATCCCCGTACTCGCCGCGGAAGTTGCGGCGCTGCTGGCGGGGGCTCGGTCGGTGCTCGACGGGACGCTCGGCGGGGGCGGGCACTCGCACCTGCTGCTGAGCCAGGGCGCCAGCGTGGTCGCGATCGACCGCGATCCGCGGGCGATCGCCGAGGCGCGTGCGAAGCTCGCGGACTACGAGCGGGCCGGAAAATTCCGGCCCTTTCTCGGAAACTTCTCCGAGATCGACGGCATCGACGAGCTTCGAGGCGAGAGCTTCGATGGCGTGCTTCTCGATCTCGGTGTATCGTCCCATCAGCTCGACGATCAGGCGCGCGGATTTTCGTTCAGAGAGGGCGCGCCGCTCGACATGCGAATGGGTGACGATGCGCGTCAGAGCGCGGCGGAACTGCTCAACGAGGCACCAGACCAGCAGCTCATGCAGCTCTTCCGCGAATATGCGGATGAGCGGAAGGCGCCGCGTCTCGCGCGCGAGATCGTGAAGCGGCGCGCGACGGTGCCGTTCGCGACGAGCGATCACCTCGTGAACGCGATTCGCGGCGCGCTGGGGCCGCGGAGTGGTCCCGGCGACTTCGCCCGCATTTTCCAGGCGATTCGCATCGAGGTGAACGACGAGCTGGGATCGCTCGCGCGCGCGCTTCCTGCGCTTCGCGACCGGCTCACGGCGGGTGGCACGATGGTCGTGATCGCGTATCACTCGGGCGAGGATCGCGTCGTCAA
>JAQBQC010000338.1 GCA_028287205.1 Gemmatimonadota bacterium | reverse complement strand
CTTTCGCGACGTGTGCGAGGCCGTGCTGCACGCGCATCAGCACACCGTGATCCATCGGGATCTCAAGCCGTCGAACATCCTCGTGACGGAGGATGGCGCGGTGAAGCTGCTCGACTTCGGAATCGCGAAGCAGCTCGAGAGCCTCGACGGGCCCGGCGATCACACGCGCACGGGCATGCGCCTGATGACACCCGCGTACGCAGCGCCCGAGCAGGTGCGCGGAGGGCGGTTGGGCATCCACACAGATGTCTACTCTCTCGGTGTGATTCTCTACGAGCTCCTGACGGGGCGTCTTCCCTACGACGTCGCGGATCGAACGCCGAGCGAGATCGAGCTCATGATCGCGGAGGCGACGCCCGAGAAGCCGTCGGTGTGCGCCCATGCGCCGGACACACCAGCCGCAGCGCGTGCACGGGCGCGCGAGGTGACGGGGACGGAGTGGGGCGATCTCGATGTTCTCTGCCTCACCGCGATGCACAAGGAGCCGTCGCGCCGATATGTCACCGTCGATGCGCTCATTCGCGACATCGATCACTACCTGCGCGGTGAGCCGCTCGAGGCACGGCCGGACAGCAAACGGTATCGCGCGGGCAAGTTCGTTCGGCGCAACTGGCGAGAGGTGAGCGCCGCGAGCGCGGTCCTGCTCGCCGTGATCGCGCTCGTGGTGTTCTACACCGTGCGCGTGACCGAGGCCCGGAACAGTGCGCTCGCACAGGCGGCGCGCACGCAGCGCATTCAGAGCTTCATGACGAAGCTGTTCGAAGGTGGAGACGAGTCGGTCGGCCCCGCCGACAGCCTGCGCGTGGTGACGCTCATCGATCGCGGCGTGCAGGAAGCGCGCGCGCTCGACGGGGAGCCGGAGATCCAGGCCGAGCTGCTCCAGACGCTCGGCGGATTGTACGAGAAGCTCGGCAATCTCGGCCGCGCCGATTCGCTGCTCAGTGCATCGCTCGCGAAGCGGCGCGAAGTGCTCGGCACCGATCATCCGGATGTCGGCGAGAGTCTCGTCGCGCTGGGCATGCTGCGCGACGATCAGGCGAAGCTGCCGGAGGCCGAACAGCTCGTGCGCGAGGGACTCGCGAAGATCACGCAGGCGCGTCCGCCGGGGCATCCATCCGTGGTGAGCGCAACCGAGGCGCTTGGCCGTGTGCTGCAGGATCGCGGCGATTACGATCACGCGATCCCTGTGCTCGAAGAGGTGCTGCGCATGCGAGAGGCGAGCGACACGCTCTCACCGGAGCTCGCCTCCTCGATCAATCAGCTGTCGAACAGCCACTTCTACGCGGGCCACTATCTCGTCGCCGACTCGCTCAGCCACCGCTCGCTCGAAATGCACCGTACGCTCTTTGGCGACGGGCATCCGCTCGTCGCCGACAATCTCATCGATCTCGGCGCGATTCAATACGAGTTCGGCAAGTACGAGGAGTCCGAGCGGCTCTACCGGCAGGCGCTCGACATCAATCGGCGCTGGTACGGCAACGATCATTTCGAGACGGCCTCGAACCTCACGCTGCTCGGTCGCGCGCTCGTAAAGGAAGAGCGCTACGACGAGGCGGCGGATGCGCTTCGGCAGGCGCTCACGATTCAGGAGCGCGTGTATGGGAAGGTCCATCCGCAGGTCGCGTCCACGCTGAACGAGCTGGGCTTCGTCGCGCTGAGCCGGAAGAATCTCGACGATGCGGAAGCCGCGTATAATAGAATGCTCGACATCTACCGCAGCGTGTACGGCGACAACCACTACCTGATCGCCGTCGCGCTGTCCAATCTCTCGACCGTCTACATGCGCCGCGGCAACTTCGTGGAGTCCGAGCGAGTGATGCACGACGTGGTCGCACGCTTCACGTCCGCGCTGTCCGCAGACCACATGAGCACAGGGATCGCGCGGATCAAGCTCGGCCGGACGCTGGTGAGGCAGAAAAAGTGGGAGGCCGGCGCGATGGAGAGCCGAGCCGGATACGACGTTCTCGTGAAGCAGAAGGCACAGCAGCAGGTGTGGCTCGAGATGGCGCGCGAGGATCTCGGTGCTGCCTACGCGGCCATCGGCGACAGCGCGAGCGCGTCGCGATTCGCTACGGAGCTTGCGGCGATGCACGATGCGCACTGATCGGGGCCATGTGCTGCGGCGGAGCACCAGTTGAAGACATCTCGCCTGGAGGCCTTCAGCGATGGCGTGATCGCGATTCTCATCACGATCATGGTGCTGGAGCTTCACGCGCCCGAGGATGTCACCTGGCAGGCGCTCAGGCCGATCGTACCGGTTTTTCTCGCGTACGTGCTGAGCTTCGTGTTCCTCGGAATCTACTGGGCAAACCATCACCACATGCTCCAGCTCGCGGAGCGCGTGAATGGCCGCATCCTCTGGGCGAATCTGCATCTCCTGTTCTGGCTCTCGCTGATCTCCTTCGCCACCGCATGGATGGGCGAGCACCATCGAGCGTCCGTGCCCACGGCGCTGTACGGTGCGGTGCTCCTGTGCGCGGGTGCGGCGTACACGATTCTGCAGCGCGCGATCATTCGCGAGCAGGGCTCGGAGTCGCGACTCGCGGCGGCAGTCGGGCGAGACAGGAAGGGACTCGCGTCCGTCGCGATCTACGCGATCGCGATCCCAAGTGCGTTCTACAGCCCCGCGTTCTCGCAGGCGCTCTACATCGCGGTCGCCCTGATGTGGCTCGCGCCCGACCCGAGAATCGAGAGAACGATTCGACGGGGATGAGCCCGATCGGACAGGTGCACGCCTGTCCGACCTGACAGTGCCGAGGTGTGCCGGATGCCGTATACATTGCGCATCAATCTCAACGGGCTCCGCGCAATGATCGCACGTCTCGCTCCGCTCGCGCTCAATATTCCGCTCGCCCCGACGCAGCTCGTCGGGCGAGCTCGAGGCGCGGCAGAGAGGTAGCAACAGCACGGAAGCCACGAACGCAGTGGATCCCCTGGCCCCTCCCGACCGCACGGTTCGGAGGGGCCGTTTGCATCACGAGGAGTGACGACGATGCGCGGACTGCCACCACGACAGGGTCTGTACGATCCCGAGAACGAGCACGACTCGTGCGGCCTCGGATTCATCGCCCACATCCACGGCGCTCGCTCGCACTCGATACTGGAGCAGTCGCTTCGTCTCCTCGAGAATCTGTCGCATCGCGGAGCTGCCGGCTGCGATCCGTGTACCGGCGACGGAGCCGGCATAACGCTGCAGCTTCCCCACGCTCTCTTCGCGCATGAGGCGGCGGAGGCGGAGATCGATCTGCCGGTGGAGGGCGCGTACGGCGTGGGCATGTGTTTTCTCCCGCGCGGCATCGCAGCGCAGCGTCTGTGCGAGCGCATCGTCGAGGAGATATCAGCGAGCGAGGGGCATTCGGTGCTCGGGTGGCGCCCGGTGCCCTGCGATGACAGCCAGTTGGGCGAGCGCGCCCGTCCCGACGCGCCGATCATCCGTCAGTTTTTCATCACCGCCGACACGCTTGGTGGAAACACGCTCGAGCGAAAGCTCTACGTGATCCGGCGCCGCATCGAGAATGCGATGCGATCCGTGGATGGGTTCTACGTCGCCAGCTGCTCGAGCCGCACGGTGGTGTACAAGGGGATGCTCACGCCGGAGCAGCTTCCCCGTTACTACCACGACCTCGCCGACCCGCGGTGCATCACCGCGATCGCGCTCGTGCACAGCCGCTTCTCGACGAACACCTTTCCCACCTGGTCGCGCGCACATCCGTACCGGTTGCTCTGTCACAACGGCGAGATCAATACGCTGCGCGGCAACACGAACTGGATGCGAGTGCGGGAGGGTACGCTCACATCCCGTGTGTTCGGCGACGACCTGGAGAAGCTCTACCCGATCATCGGCAGCGACCAGAGCGACTCGGCGACGCTCGACAACGTGCTCGAGTTTCTCGTACATGGGGGCCGCTCGATCCAGGAAGCGCTGATGATGCTCATCCCCGAGGCGTGGGAGGCCGATGCGTTGATGGACGCGGAACGGCGCGCGTTTTACGAGTTCCACGCATCGATGATGGAGCCGTGGGATGGTCCCGCCGCGGTCGCCTTCACGGACGGGCGCGTGGTCGGCGCGACGCTGGATCGCAACGGGCTTCGACCGGGCCGATGGGCTGTGACCTCGGACGATCTCGTCGTGCTCTCGTCCGAGGCGGGCGCGCTCGAGCTCCCCGCGTCACGCATCACGAGCAAGGGTCGGCTGCAGCCCGGCAAGATGCTCCTGGTCGACACCGTGGCGGGGCGCGTGCTTCACGACGACGAGCTGAAACGCGAAACCGCTCGCGCGCAGCCGTACGCATCGCGCGTCGCGTTGCGGCGCATCGATCTCGACGCGCTCCCCGCGGCTCCCACACCGGATGCGCCCTCCGAGGCGCAGCTGCTCGAACAGCAGGTGGCGTTCGCGTATACGGCCGAGGAGCTGCGCATGGTGCTCGGGCCGATGGCGGTGAATGGTGAGGAGCCCGTGGGCTCCATGGGCACCGACACACCGCTGGCTGTGCTGTCGTACGAGCCGCGCCTCCTCTTCGATTACTTCACGCAACAGTTCGCGCAGGTCACGAACCCACCCATCGATCCGATTCGTGAGCAGCTCGTGATGTCGCTCGGCATGAACATCGGCCCCCGATCGAATCTGCTCGACGACGATGCGCCCGACGCGAGCCGCGTTCGCGTGCGCGGGCCGATCCTCACGGCCGCGCAGCGTGCGACGATCGGCGCGCTCACCGCGGATCAGATGCGCACGCGTACACTCCCGATGCTCTTCCCCGTCGCGGGCGGCCAACCGGCACTCGAGGCCGCGCTACTCGCGCTGTGCGAGGCGTGCGCCCAGACCGTGCGCGAGGGCTGCACGCTGCTGGTACTCACGGACCGCGGTGTCGATGCGCGCCACGCGCCGATTCCCTCGCTGCTCGCGACCGCGGCCGTCCACAGTCATCTCATCGGGCAACGATTGCGCACCGAGACGGGGCTCATCGTCGAGACCGGCGAGGCGCGCGACGTGTCGCACTTCGCGTTGCTCCTCGGCTTCGGCGCCGGCACCATCCACCCCTATCTCGCGCTCGAATCCGTCTCCGCTCTCGCGCGCGATGGTATGCTGAGCAGCACGATAACCGAGCCCACCGCGCAAACGAAGTACGTGAGCGCCGTGGAGAAGGGACTGCTCAAGATCTTCTCGAAGATGGGC
>JAQBQC010000329.1 GCA_028287205.1 Gemmatimonadota bacterium | reverse complement strand
GCTATTCAGCGGAATCGGCGGTTGTGACAGGAGCTGCGAGAACATCTCGCGCTGCGACTTACCAATGTAGGGAAGGCAGCCGGAAAACAGATAATATGCGATTGTGGCAAGACTGTACTGGTCTGCGGCTGATGTAACGAGTTGTCCCGAAAGAGCTTCAGGCGCGACGTACATGAGCGTGCCTACAAAGAAACCAGCACGCGTGAGTCGTTCTTCGGGAGCCTGATCGGATTGCGCAGCAATTCCAAAATCCAGCAGCTTGGCTTTTCGAGTAACAGGATCGTACATGATATTGTCGGGCTTCAGATCCCGATGGATGATCCCGGCAGCATGCACGGCAAACACCGCATCGGCGATCTGTCCGATGATCTCGCCGACTTCATCGGGCGGAAGAGGAACGTGTTGTTTGGCGTATTTTTCGAGCAGCTCGCCAAGAGCCCACTCGATCGCGAGAAAGTGCACTCCCGGCCCAGCTTCGCCGACTTCAATCGTGCGCACGACGTTGGGATGCGAGACGCGAGTGCCGTACGTTGCTTCGCGAAGAAATCGTGCGACCGCGGTCTTGTCCGTCCGGAGCTTTTCTTTCAGTACTTTGACAGCAGCGATGCCATGGGTTCGGTGCTCGGCGCGGTACACCACTGCCGTTCCACCTTCACCGACCATATCCTGCAACGCGTATCCGGCGAGTGTAGTACCGGTAAGATTTTCGCGGCTCACGGGCCGAAGCTAATCGCACCACTCGAAGGGAGCAAGCGAACGGTCGCGTACGCGACGGTAACCACCGTCGATCCACACCATTGATGAGAGCAAGAGGATATATGGCAGTGACACTTCGTGGTCCTTCGCGTGCCTGGGTACTGGCGGTTTCCGGGCTCGTCATCATTGGCTGCTCGCCGCGTGCTCAACGTGGCGGGGGCACGCGAGGCGCGAGTGGAGATCAGCGTGGCTCGCAGTCGCCGGCCGCAGGTGCTGCCGCGCCGGATCCGTCGGGCTTTTATCGCCAACTTGGAATGTTGGCTCAATCCGGATCCTTCCCCTTCGTGGGGCAGCTTCGTTATCTCGCCGGCCGGTCCGCCGACAGTACGCTGGCGCTGATCACTTTGTCCTTCGCCAATCGAACGCTGACCTTCACCGGCGATGGCGGTGGGCAGCGCGCGAACTATGCGGTGACGATCGACGTCACGCAGGGAGCGACGAACATTCGTCACTTCGATGCGCACAAGATCATTCGAGTCGCGTCGTTCCACGAAACGCAACGCGAAGATGAAAGTGTAATCTTTCAACAGTTTCTCTCGGTACCGCCCGGCGCGTACTCCCTTTCCGTTTCTGTTCGAGACGAGAATAGCGGCAACGCAAACGTGCAGCAGATGTCGGTCACCATACCGCGCTTCGGACCACGCACGCTGTCGACACCGATCAGCATCTACCAGGTGAAGCCGAGGGTTAGGCTGGATACAGTGCCGTCGCTGATTGCGAATCCGCGCTCGACGATCGTGCTTGGCCGCGATACACTGGCGGGGCTGTACGTCGAAGGATATGGATTGCCACCTTCTGCGAAGGTGAACGTCGCCGTGCTGAACGACGCACACGTCGTCATCCTGCACGACACGGTGAATCTCGTGCGTCAGGGGGACCTATCCTCGGCGCTGCTCGACTTCCCGGTGGCCAGCATCGGCGTAGGGCCGGTGACTGTGGTTACGTCACTTGCCGGGGCCGCGGATAGTGTTCAGGCTCCGCTCTTTCTGAGCTTCGGTGATGAGTTTGGCATCACGAGCTTCGAGGAGTTGTTGAGCTATCTCCGCTACTTCGCGTCACCACAGCGGATACAGCTGCTGCGCGATGCCCCGCCGGATCAGCGCGCGGCGATGTGGGCGGCCTTCTGGAAGCAGACGGACCCCACTCCGTCCACTCCCGATAACGAGGCACTGCGCGACTATTTCAAGCGCATCTCGACCGCCAACTCGCGCTATCGTGAAGAGGGACTGCCGGGATGGTTGACCGATCGCGGGAAGGTGTATGTCACTCTGGGCGAGCCCGATCAGGCTGGTCAGCCCCTGGGTGCGAACGGGTCGACTGCTCGCGGTCGCGCGGAGATCTGGGTGTATACGCAGTACAACTTGCGACTCATCTACGTGAACCAGGGCACCGTCGGCCATCTGCGACTCTCACCATCGAGTCGGTCCGATTTCGAGAAAATTGTGCGCCGACTGCAACAGTGAGCACAGGAGTAGCGTGGTTCCGAATGGAAATATTTGATCACGGTGTCGTACGCGCATGTACACTGTGACCCGCGTTGCATTGTCTTGACAAAAAATCACTTCGCTCCTATATAGGCGCCGCAAGCCCTCTTCGGCTTGTCCCTCCCAGTAACACGGAGGGAGACGTTCATGAGTGGGAGACGGGCGATGGCCAAGGGAAAGGTGAAGTGGTTCAATGATGCCAAGGGTTTTGGCTTCATCGAACAGGAAGGCGGCGAAGATGTCTTCGTGCATTTCTCGTCCATCACAATGGATGGATTCAAGACGCTCGCTGAGGGACAGGAAGTGGAGTTCGAAATCCAGACCGGCGCGAAGGGACTTCACGCGACGAACGTTCAGCGCGTGTAAGCTGTAGTTGACGGGCTGGCATTCACTGGAATGCGGGGTGAGCTTTCTTTTATGGAGCCCCGCCTTCCGACCTCGCCCCGACTCTTTCTCGTCGATGGCTACGCGCTGATCTACCGCGCGTTTTTTGCGCTGATCTCACGCCCTCTCACGACCAGCCGCGGCGAAAATACGTCCGCTGCATGGGGCGTGGTGAACTTTCTTCAGCGGCTCATCGACACTCACCGACCTGAGTACGTCGCGTGGGTTCATGACTCCGGCCTCTCCTTTCGCCACGAGCAATACCCCGCTTACAAGGCCACGCGCGAGAAACTCGGCGAAGAGCTGCAAGCGGATTTCGATCGCGGCATGGAGCGCATCGAGGAGCTGCTTCGCGCCTTCAATGTTCGCGTACTGGCCCTCGATGGCTACGAGGCGGACGACGTCATCGGCACGCTTGCAAGACAGGGTGTCGACGCCGGCGTGAATGTCGTCATCGTCTCCGGCGACAAGGACTTTTATCAGCTCGTGCGCCCGGGAGTGTGGCTGCTCAATCCAGGTCGTGGTGGCCCGGCAAGTGTCGAGGAGCAATGGGTCGGGCTGGAGAATGCGAACGAACGGCTCGGCGTGCCGCCGCATCATGTGACGGACTATCTCGCGATGGTCGGTGATTCCTCCGACAACGTTCCCGGCGTCAAGGGCATCGGCGACAAGACTGCCTGTGAGCTCGTCGCGACGTACGGCTCGCTCGAAAATATTCTCGAGCACGTCAGCGAGATCACGAAGAAGCGTCCGCGCGAGGCGCTACTCGCGCACGAAGCGGAAGCGCGTCTCTCCAAGAGCCTTGTCACGATCCGCGAGGATCTCGAGATGCCGCTGGACCTCGAATCGCTGGCGCTTGCCGAACCCGATCATGCACGGCTGCGTGACCTGTTCGTGGAGCTCGAGTTTCATGGGCTCGCGAAGGACCACGCGATTAGCGCGCCAGTCGTTGCGCGTGAAACGAACTATGTCACGGTGGACACACTCGACGCATTGGATGCGTTGCTGGAACGCGTTCGTACCGTTCCGTATATCGCCGTCGATACGGAAACTGTCATCGAGCTTGGAAGTCCACAGATCGTCGACCCGCTACGGTCGACGCTCGTGTCCATCTCCATCGCCGTAGCTCCGGGTGAGGCATACTACCTACCGCTGAGGCATCGCGAGCGTCAAAGCGATCAGGGCGACTTGCTCACGGATGTTTCGGGCGATCGGTCACCAACCGATGCACCGGAGGATCGCGGGCTTACCCGCGGCGGCGATGAACCGCCGGAGCCAAGGAAGAAAACTGTACGCAAGAGGGCGACAGCCTCGAGCGAGCCCACGGGCATCGCCGCACGAATGCTCGCCGAGCGTTCGCATGCGGTGAAGAACCTTCCGCCGCTCATGTCGGATGAGATGGCGCCACTCCGCGCGATGCTCGAGGATCCATCCGTACGAAAGACAGCGCAAAACGCCAAGTACGATCTGCTCGCACTTCGACGGGCGGGGATCACGCTGCGCGGACTGGACTTCGACACGATGATCGCGAGCTACGTACTCGACCCAGGCCGTCGCTCGCATGGACTCGACGTGCTCGCGCTGGAGTTCCTCGAGCACACGATGACATCGTACGAGGATCTCTGCGGGAAGGGAAAAGGCTCGGTCCCGTTCGACGAGTGCCCGGTGGAAGCCGCTCGCGACTATTCGTGCGAGGATGCGGACATGACGCTGCAGCTTCGAGCGGTGTTCGAGCCGCAGCTCGAGACGTACGCGCTGCTCCCGCTGTTCAACGACATCGAGATTCCGCTGATCGATGTGCTTGCAGACATGGAGTGGGCGGGGATCGCGATCAACCGCGAATGGTTCGCATCGCTCAAGGAGCGGTTCGCACGCGAGCGGCAGCGCGTCGAGCAGGAGATTTACGTGTCGGCGGGAACGGAGTTCAACATCAACTCCAATCTCCAGCTTCGGCAGATCCTGTTCGAGCGTCTGCAGCTTCCGATGCTCAAGCGCACTGCGACGGGACCGTCCACGGATGCGAGCGTGCTGCAGGAGCTGGCGGAGATGGGACACGTGCTTCCGGAGCAGCTCATGGAATATCGTGAGCTGTCGAAGCTGGAGAATACGTATCTGGATGCGCTCCCGGCGCTCGTGCATCCACACACGCAGCGCATCCACACGTCATTCAACCAGACGGTCGCGACGACGGGGCGTCTCTCCTCGAGTGATCCGAACCTGCAGAACATTCCGATTCGGCGCGAGCTCGGTCGGGATATCCGGCGGGGCTTCATTCCACGCGAGGGGTGGTCGCTGATCGCTGCCGACTATTCGCAGATCGAGCTTCGCCTGCTCGCGCATCTCTCCGCTGACCCTGCATTTGTGAGCGCATTCCGCGCCGGCGGCGACATTCATCGGCAAACGGCATCGATCATCTTCGATGTGCCACTCGAGAATGTCACATCGGAGATGCGGGCGCGCGCGAAGACGATCAACTTCGCAACGATCTACGGGCAGGGTGCAAATGCGCTATCGAGGCAATTGCGCATCGAGCACGCAGACGCGCGCCGCTTTATCGATGAATACTTCGAGCGATTTCAGGGCATTCGCGCCTATCTAGACTCCATGGTCGCCTTCGCCCGCGAGCATGGATACGTGCAGACCATTTTCGGGCGCCGGCGCTACATCCCCGAGCTCAGGGACCGCAACTTCAACGTCCGGGCGTTCGGCGAGCGCACGGCGACAAACTCGCCAATCCAGGGATCCGCGGCCGATCTCATCAAGATCGCGATGATCCGCATTCATGCACTCTTCGCGCGCGAGCGAGTCGCATCCCGGATGCTGCTTCAGGTGCACGACGAGCTCGTGTTCGAAGCCCCGCCAGGTGAGGTCGACTACGTCTCGTCGCTGGTTCGCCAGGAGATGCAGGAAGCCGCACAGCTCTCCGTGCCGCTCGTCGTCGACATCGGAATCGGCAGCAACTGGCTCGAAACGAAACAGTGATTGGAACGTTTTGAGCGCGAAGTGAGACGTTGTAAACGCCTGATCGTCTCTACCAGAGACTCCTCTATTGTGCCGAGTCTGCGTCGCGCGTAGCATGAACGCGCGGCTGCGCTAGTCTATCCCTCACCCGAGTGCGCTCCGAACGAATGTCTCCTCGTCGTCGTTCCGGGTTCTCGCTAATCGAGCTTTTCGTGGTGCTGGTAATCATCGGCATCCTGGTGGGCTTGGCCATCCCGCGAATGCACGGCTTCAAACACCAGTTTTACCTCACCACGATGATCTCCGATCTTCGGAATCTCGCAGCGACGGAAGAGGGGTACTGGAGCTCGGTAGACTCCTACTCATCGGATCTGAACGCCATGCGGTTCAACCTGACTCCAGGTGTGTGGGTGACGTTCGTTCAAGCGGACAGCGCGGGCTGGTCTGCCAGTGCAACGCATGAAGACGACACCTCGCACTGTGCGATCTACTACGGGAACGCACCCCCGCTCCCGCCAGCGACCGTCAAGAACTTCATCGGCTGCAGCAAGTAGACGCCGGCTTGGGCGCTCGTTGCAGATTGCCGCAACACTGGCAATTCGACCGGTCAGATCTGCCGAACTTGTTTGGTTGATCTTATATAACTCCATGTACAAATGGCAGTTACGCCTGCGGACTCAGCGGGCATTTGCCTTGCCTTGTACGTTGCGGCGGGTAACTGCACTCACGGTGGAGCCAGATATGACCAAGTCGCGCACGTCGGGTTTTACGCTCATTGAGCTGCTCATTGTCGTGGTGATCATCGGCATTCTTGCCGCGATCGCAGTTCCAAAGTTCTCGTCGACGAAGGGTCAGGCGTTCCTCGCGTCCATGCGCAGCGATCTGCGCAACCTCGCGACCGCCGAAGAGGGCTACTACTACTCGAACAACGCCTACAGCAGCAACCTCTCGCAGCTCAATTTCCTGACGTCTGCTGGCGTCACGGTCTCCGTTCCGGAAGCCACCACAGGTGGCTGGTCCGGCTCGGCCACCCACTCGGCGCTCGGCGCCGAGAAGTGCACCGTATACTTCGGGACCGCCACGGCACTTTCGCCGGCAACCCTCGAGGGGCGAATCACCTGCAACTGATCCACTCATGGCCGTCGCACGAGAGTGAGCAGCGCTTCGATCAACCGCGACAGCTCGCTCAATGATCAACCCTACCGCGAGTTCGCCAGTCGTCGAGAGGGGATGATCCACGCGATGAATGGCGGCCTGTGGCTCCATCGCCATGTCTGGAAGGGTCGCCCTATGGCGCACCTGGTCTCCACCGATCGCGAGCGCCTGATCGAATATGGACGCTCTGTGGGTCTCCCCCTCGCTCGCCTGCAATACAAACCGCTCAAGGATCCACGCACGGGCGAGCGTTGCGAAGCGTGGCATTGGGATCTCGTTGGCGATCTGCTTCCACCGCGCTGAGCAGCCCCGCACGTTGACGGGTGACTCCCACCGGGAAAGATTGAGCGCATGTCCGCACGGGTAGTGATTGCTTGGATCCTCGTATTCGCTCCGTTGAGCGCGTGCGAGCGCAAGCCTTCAGCGAAGCCCGCAGAGACCGCGTCCACAGTGCCCGAGACGATTGCCACCGCTCCGGCGACCAAGCCGGTGGTCATACCGTCCACGTGGGATACCAGTGCGGGGCCGGTGATCTTCGTGCGCGGAAACTCGACCGCTGAAGCGTACGTGATCTTTCCCACGATCACCGACAGCACACCGTCAGCCGACGTCCATTTCGATTCCGCGTTGGCCCGCAACACGACGGTCGAGCTCTTTCAGCGCGCGGGCGGTGGCGAGGCTGCGCGCATTGGTGCGTTGGCCGGTGGCGAGTGGAATGCCGACCAATGCATCGAATGGCCAGCTGCGAAGGTGCAGACGACACCAAACGGCGAGGCGGGATCCGGATGGACGGTGGCTTTTCTGAAGGGCCGTGCGAAGGCGCTCGCCATGGACACCGTCGAGGCAATGGCTCATGCGGATTCTGCGAGACTTGCCGCGGACATCACACGACTCGTCTCGACAGTGCCGAACGACACCGCTCGCACCTTTCGCGGCATCCCGTACTCCGTACGCACCGCGTATCGCTTTACACCGGTTGCCGGAGTGGAAGCGGTCGTTGCGGATGTGGTCCGTACGCTCAATCAGGAAGCAAACCCTCTCGAAGAGCACACGCTCGTCGTGGGTGAGCGCCCCGCGGGCTCGAACGCTCCATACAAGCTCGCGTATCGTGAAGTCACAGCCGGCTCAGATGAGACGCTCGAGAGCTCGGACGTGCTGGCTGCAGTCGCGATCGGAAAGCCGCCGCATGTCGATCTCGTGCTCGCGCGAGAGGGGTACGAGTCTAACGCGTACGCGCTGCTCGAGCGACAGGCGGACGGAAGCTGGCGCCTTCGGTGGACGAGCGCGCACACGGGGTGCTGAGCTCGAGCACGTCCGTCTAAGCGCGCACCAGTCGCACGATCAGCACCTCAGCGGGGCAGTTGATGCGAAGCGGGAGCAGCACGCCGACGCCGGTCGTGACGTACAACGGTACAGGTGAGCGCGGGACCCAGCCGCTCGCCGTAGACGCGTCACACACGGTGCAGTGGCGCGCGGGCGCGCCAAGCCAGGGAAGCACGATCTGGCCGCCATGCGTGTGCCCCGCGAGCACGAGATCAATGCGCGCAGTCGACGCGAGCTCCAGTGCGCCGTCCGGATTGTGCGACAGCACGACGCGCGGAATGTCCGGCGCGAGCGATGCGCATCCGCCGTCCGGATCGATCTCTCCATGCGTCCAGTCATCGACTCCGCCAATGCCCAATCGTGCCTCACCTTTTGCGATGACGACACACTCGTTCACCAGCACGCGCGCTCCCGTCGAGCGCAGCCATGCAGCAACCTTGGCTGGATCGTGATCGTAGTCGTGATTGCCGAGGATTGCGATGACCCCGTCCGGCGCGCGCAGCGCACGGAGCGACTCCGTCATGCGCGGCAGCGCCCATTCGTAGAGCCAGCGTGAGATCGTGCGCGCGCGCGTGTGCGATAGCGCGTAGTCACCGAGGAGGACGATGAGATTTGGTGAAGCCTCGTTGGCAAGATGAACGGCACGATTGATGAGACGTGCCGGCAGCACCGTGCCGCCGTAGTGCAGATCGCTCAAGGCGGCGATGGTGTACCCCTCGAGCTCGGGCGAGAGATTCGCGATCGGCACATCGATCGTCGTGCGGCGAAGCGTGACTGGCGTGACGAGTGTGACGTACGCGAGTGCCAGGAGAGCCATCGCAGCGGCGGCTGCTAACGCGATGTGCATGGACCCCCTTTCACCCAGGATGGGGAGCCAGGGATCCGTTCACAGGCCGGTTGGAACGTCGATAAAAACGGTCGGGAGATCGAAGGCACGGCCGACATGATCCGCGAGCGCGCGCACGCCAAACGTCTCGGTGGCGTAGTGACCGGCGTAAATGATGACGATCCCCAACTCGTCTGCATCGACGGCCGTCCAGTGCGGCCCTTCGCCAACGATCAGCGTATCGATGCGATGCTGCACCGCTTCGCGGAGCGTGTCGGCAGATGCGCCGGCGCCGGTGCAGATCGCCCACCGTCTCGTCGTGCGCTGCGGCTCTGATGGCGAGTGCCTTGCCGCCCCACCAAAGCGCCGCGCGACTGCATCCGCCCTCGAGATCAATTCGGCCGTGGCAATGTCGGACTCGCCGCGCACGCCGATGTCGATTGTCTCGTAGCGCGCGAAGCCCGCAGAAGGGGTGAGGCCGAGCTCGCGGGCAAGCAGTACGTTGTTGCCGATCTCCGGATGCGCATCGAGCGGCAGATGCGAGGAGTAGAGCGCCATCCCCGATGCCAGGAGCGCGTGAATTCTCCGATAGTGCGGGCCTCGCAGCGGCTGAAGCCCGCCCCAAAAGAGACCGTGGTGGACCAGGAGCAGGTTCGCTCCCTGGTCAACGGCACTTCGTATCGTGCGCTCTCGCAGATCGACAGCGGCTGCGACCTTGACGATATCGGTGCGCGTCTCGACCTGCACGCCATTGATGGCCTGCGCATAGTCTGGAAATCCATCGGTGCCGAGGAGTGAATCGATGTCGCGTGCGATGTGTGAGAGAGAGGTCACGAGAACGAGACCGGGGCGGAAAAATGGTGTGTGGACAACTGTGGACAACGCCTACAGGCGGATGTGAATATCATAGATAAGTCCTTGTAATGCAACGAATTAGTGGTTTGTGTACAAAAAGGCCGGATGGCGATTGCCAGCCGGCCTCGACGACAGGTACGATCGGTGTGATGCGCGGTGCTCTAGCGCAGGACGGCGACGGGTGAGGGGTGCATCTGCTCGTCGGCACCGGGTTCCTTCGCGTCGGCGATTCGTACGCTGCCATTGATGCGGCCACCTTCGATCACGGCGAGCGCGCGCGTGTTGATGTCGCCGATGATGACGGAGGTTCCCTGCACTTCGATGCGATCCGATGCGTTGACGGTGCCTTGTACGCGTCCACCGATGACGGCTTCGCGCGTGTTGATGTCGCCGAGTACTTCACCCTGGCGGCCGACGAGGACCTGTCGTGCGGCGCGGATGCCACCTTCCACGCGACCTTCGATCTTCACAACGCCATCGGTATCGATGTCCCCCAGGATCTTCGTGCCGGCGGCGATGATGGAGAGGGCGTTGCTGTTGGTGGGAAGGTTCTTGAGGTCATCCATCCCTTTGGATTCCTTATTGAAGATCGCCATGAGCCGGTCCCTTTTTGATGACTGATGATGCGTCGATGGCGACGCCGTGACGTCGCATCTCGAAATGGAGATGCGGCTCGAAATTACCCGGTGTATCTCCGGAGAGGGCAATCACGGCGCCGGCCGCGACGCGCTGTCCCTTGGACACGCGCACTTCGCTCGCGCCTGCGTAGATGGTTTCGTATCCGGAGCGATGAGAGATTCGAATCAACTTTCCAAGTGTCGAGTCGTCTGCCACTTCGACGATCAATCCTGCGCCGGCGGCACGGATGGCGGTGCCCTGCGGAACGGCAATCTCGAGCGCAGGCGAGGTCGACGTGATGAGCGTTCCCGCCATGGGGAGTGGCCATTGGTCGGGGAGAATGACGGAATCGACGCGGGCAACGGCGACCGCGGTGACAGCGGGCGCGATTGCCTTTGCGAGCGTATCGCCGACGGGTGACATCGATGAGCTACCCATCATGTGTTGCACCTGCTGAAAGCGTGCAGCGAGGGCGTTCAGTGAGCGCTGCAGTGTGTCGACGCGTGCGACGTCGTGCTGGAGCTGATCGACGCGTCGCGTGAGATATGGAACGCGTGCAGCCTGCGCCGCGAGAAAGAACCAGCTCACCGCTCCGAAGGCGATGAGGGATCCCAGCACGATCGCGCCGATGCGGAAGAGACGTACCTGGCGCTGCGTGAAGATGAGCGTGCGATTCGCCAGCCCGCTTTCGCGCTGCACGTGAATGATCATCGCGCCGGCGTGCGGCGTGTAGATGTTCCCGTACCCTCGCTCTCCGGTTCTTTCCTTGTCCTCAGCCATCGTCCTCAATCATCAAATCCGTTCGCGTGATGCGAGCACCAGGTCCAGCACGCGGTCGAGGTCATCGCTCGAATAAAACGCGATTTCGATTTTGCCGCGCTCGTGATCACCGACGGTGATGGTGACGTCGGTTTGGAGATGCCGACGCAGCTCGTCCTGTAGACGCTTGAGCTCTGCGTTCAGTCCCGAAGGTCGTTCCCCGCTCTTCTGCCTGGCTGTGCGTGCTGACGATGTGGGAGCGGCGGCGCGAGTGCGCTGTTCCACATCACGCACGGTGAGCCCTTTGGCAACGATCTCTCGCGCAAGCTCGAGCATGTCGCGCTCGTTGGAGACAGCGAGGAGGGCTCGGGCGTGCCCCACGGTGAGATGACCGTCCCGCACCATCGTCCGTATGGCTACAGGTAAGTTCAAGAGCCGCAACATGTTAGCTATTGTCGAGCGGTCCTTGCCTACGATGTCTGCGACTTCCTGCTGTGTCAGCGCGAAGTCAGCGATGAGCCGCTGGTATCCCTCGCCTTCTTCGATAGGGTTGAGGTCGGCGCGTTGGAGATTCTCGACGAGCGCGAGGGTGAGGAGCGCGCGGTCGTCGATTTCCTTGATGACTGCGGGAATCTCCTTCCATCCGAGTCTGGTTGCGGCGCGAAGGCGGCGCTCGCCGGCGATGAGCTCGAAACCGCGGCCATCGGCGGCGGGTCGGACGGTAATCGCTTGAAGCAGACCATTGCTTCGAAGTGATGCCTCGAGCTCGGCCAGATCTTCGGGTCGGAACTCCTTGCGGGGCTGGAAGGGATTCGGGCGGATCTGGTCGATTGCGAGCGGACGCAGGGATTCGCCCGAGTCCTGTGCGACGGCGACAGGCGGCGTCGACACTCGGGCGGCGAGGAGGGCATCGAGCCCCTTCCCGAGGCGTCGAGGCTTTTCGGTGGGCATGGTCAGATCCCGAGAGAGGGTGGCTGAGACATCACTGTGCTTCTGGGAGCTCTTCAGTGATTGTGGCGGCGGACGCGGGTTGCGGGGATGTTTGTTGCGCGGGCGGATGCCGCTGCACGATCTCTCTTGCTACGCTGAGATAGGACTGAGCGCCAACCGAAGCAATGTCGTAGAGCACGATCGGTTTCCCGAAGCTGGGTGCTTCGGCGAGTCGAACGTTGCGGGGAACGATCGTGTCGAAGACCTTGGGGCCGAAGTATTCGCGGGCGTCGGTGACGACTTGGCGGGAAAGGTTGAGCCGAGCGTCGTACATAGTGAGCAGGACGCCATCGATTGCGAGGTCCGGGTTGACGGACTGCTGGATGCGGTGGACCGTGTTCAGGAGCTGGGAGAGTCCTTCGAGGGCGTAGTACTCGCACTGGACGGGGATGAGAACGGCGTCTGCGGCTGCGAGCATGTTGATGGTGAGCAGGCCGAGCGAGGGCGGGCAATCGATGAGGATGTAGTCGTAGCGGTCGCGAATGGGGGCGATGGCATCGCGCATGGCGAGCTCTCGGTTCTCGCGATCGATCAGCTCTATCTCAGCGCCGGCCAAATCGGGGGTGGTGGGCGCGACGTCCAGGTGGGCGAACTGGATCGCGCGGAGGATGACCTGGTCGAGAGGCAGCTGTCCGATGAGTGCGTCGTAGACAGTGTTGGTGAGCTGCTCGCCTTGGAGACCGATGCCGCTTGTCGCGTTTCCTTGCGGGTCCCCGTCGATCAAGAGCGTGCGTTGCTCGGCCACCGCCAAGCTCGCCGCGAGGTTCACCGCAGTCGTCGTCTTTCCGACCCCGCCCTTCTGATTTGCAATCGCGATTATTCGGGCCACTCACTGCTCGTGTCTGGGTGAGCGCGGAATATAGACCGGTTCAATTCCGGTGGCTATCCATGTTTCACGTGAAACAAATCAGGTGGGATATTCATGTTTCACGTGAAACAGGCGGCCACTCGCAAGAGTAACCGCCTAAATGTGGATAAATAACCGCGCGATCTCAGTTGAACGTCTGGAAGAGCGTAAATCAAGCAATTTGCCTCAACTTGGATCTATTTAGAGCCAGTAACGAATCTCCATCGCGCCGCTACAGCGACATTCGTGGCCAATTCCCCAGTCTCGATCGGTGTCGCCGCGTCCGCCTTCATGCTTCGAATCTGCACGTAAGGCTGCGGTGGACCATTCGAGCCACTCGTAGTCAACTCAATCAACTCCCCCAGCTGCCCCCCGGCCGCCTTCGCCAGCACCGTCGCATCCGCGTACGCCTGCCGGTACGCGTCCGCCAACGCCACCCGGCGCAGCGAGTCCGGCTTCGACGAGTGAAAATCGAGCGAGCTCACGTCATTTGCTCCCTTGGCAATCGCGGCGTCGATCAACGCTCCCACCTGGTCCACCTTCCGAACCTCCACACGCACCGTGTTAGTCGCCACGTAGCCAATCACCCTCGGCGCCTTGTCACCTGCCTGCGGGTTGAAGTCCTGTTCGGCGTTGAGCGCGTAGTTCACCGTCGAGATCTGTTCCGGAGCAACTCCCTGCGCGCGAATCGCATCGATCACCGCCCGCTGCTTGACCGCGTTTTCCGCACTCGCTTTTGCCGCCGTCGTCGCGCGTGTTTGCACCCCCATCGAGATCGTCGCACGATCCGGAACGTACCGCGCCTCGCCCGTTGCACTGGTGCTGATCTGCGATACTGGAGGCAACGGCGTGGGACCATTCCCCGCGGGCTGCTGCGCAGCAAGTGGGAAAGCGGCAAGCGCAATGGCGATGAGCGAACGTTGCATGAAGGCCTCCAGGGGAATGCGCGATCGAATCACTCGACTCGCCGCACGAACCGGTAATTAGTATTGTATAGGTACTAAATCAAGGGTGTACACGCGTCTCGTACACCACCACGCGAAGATAGCTACGAGACCGCGTCCGCTGCAGCGAGTCGGCGACGCTCGATCTCCAGCACGAGATTCTGGAGGTCGTTGGGACTCACACCCGGAACGCGAGAGGCCTGTGCCAGCGTTCGTGGGCGCAGCGCGTCGAGCTTCTGGCGCGCCTCCGTGCTGAGTGAGCGCAACTCGGCATACGGTAACGCCGCCGGCAGCGGGAAGTCGCCCATCCGCTTCATCTTCTCCGCCTGCACTCGCTCCCGTTCGAAATAGCCGGCGTACTTCAACTCCAGTTCCGCCGAGATGAGTGGCTCGCGCTCGAGCGACGCACCCACACCAGTCGCCTCGAACAGAGCGGCGAGCGACACGTTCTGCCGCTTGGCGATCTCCGCCACTCGCATCGCATGCGGCAGCGGAGTGCTCCCCGCATCCGCGAGCAGCGTTTCTGCCTGCTCCGGACGAACGCTCGTAGATTCCGCCAGCGTGCGCGCTTCCCTTTCCATCGCAAATCGCCTCTCGACGATCCGCCGCTC
>JAQBQC010000307.1 GCA_028287205.1 Gemmatimonadota bacterium | reverse complement strand
GTGACGAGCGGATTGGCGCTCTCGAGATCGGCGCCCGACGCGATGACGACCGTGTCATCCGCGCGCGGTGCGCCCGCGCAGGCCAGGAGGAGCGCCATTAGCAGCGATTGCGCGAGCCACGACGCGGCCCGCGTGCGGGCGCGCTGCCCGCGCGTGCGGGTTGACGCGCGCTGCCTGCGCGTCATCATCCCCACATGCGCTCCATCGTTCGGCAGCTCACCGTGGCCCTCGCGCTGTTCTGGGTCGTGCTCACGCTGACTTTTCTCCTGATTCGCGCGGCTCCCGGCGATCCGGTGTCGTTTCTCGCGCCGCCGACCGCAACGGCGCCAGAGCTCGCGCGGTTGCGTGCATCGCTAGATCTCGACGCGCCGCTCGTCGTGCAATATGGACGGTGGGCACGCGGGATCTTCAAGGGCGATCTCGGCACCAGCTTCGTCGCGCGCCGTCCCGTGACACGAGTGCTCGGCGACGCGATTCCGATCTCGCTTGCACTCGGCGGCATCTCGCTGCTGCTGACATTCGTGATCGGCGTCGCGATCGGCGGCGTGCAGGGGGCGCGCCGCGGCACGCGCCTCGACAACGCGCTCACTCTCGTGACGACCACCGTGTATGCGGCGCCGAGCTTCTGGCTCGCGCTCTCACTGATCGCGCTGTTCACGTACGGCGCCGCTCGCCTCGGGCTTCCCGCGTGGCTTCGGCTGCCGGCATTTGGCGTGCACGACCCCGCGGGCGCGACCGGCTTCGCGGAGCTGGTGCGCCACGCGATTCTGCCGGTGCTCACGCTCACGCTCGTTGGCGCCGCGGGCATCGCCCGATACGCTCGCACCTCGGCGATTGAGCTGCTGCAGCTGCAGTGGGTGCGCACCGCCGTAGCGAAGGGAGCGCCCACGCGCACCGTGCATGCGAAGCACGTTCTGGCGAACGCGCTGCCGACACTGCTGATTCTGTTCGCACTCGCGCTCCCCGGCGTGCTCGCCGGCTCCGTGTTCGTGGAGACCGTGTTCGGATGGCCCGGCGTCGGACGCCTCATGGTGAGCTCCATCTTCGCGCGCGACTATCCGGTGGTGGTCGGCGCGACGGTGGTGTACGCCGCGATCGTGATTCTGGCGAACCTCGCCGCGGATCTCGCACTGCCGCTGGTCGATCCGAGGCGCCGCGCGTGATCGCCTTCTGGCGCACTGCGGGATGGCAGTTGCGCGCAGCGATGCTCGTGCTGCTCGCGCTCGCACTCGGCGCGATGCTGGTGCCCGCGTTCGCGAGCGCCTCTCCCACGGCGATCGGAGATGCGCTTCTGCTTCGGCTTCTGCCGCCGCTCTCGATCGACTCGATGCACCACTTCCACCTGCTCGGCACCGACGCATTCGGACGCGACCTCTTCGTGCGCGCGATGCTCGCGGGGCGGCTCTCGCTCGCCGTAGGGATCGCGGGCTCAGTGCTCGCGGGCGCGGTGGGAATCGCAATCGGTGCGATCGGCGGATGGGAGGGAGGCGCGATCGATCGCATCGCGATGGGTGCGGGAGATGTGCTGCTCGCCATTCCGCGGCTCGTGATTCTGCTCGTGTGCGCGGCCCTCTGGCCGCCGGGGCCGACGATGGTGATCACGATCCTCGTGCTCACCGGATGGATGGGCGTCGCGCGGCTCGTGCGCGGCGAGGTGCGCGGGCTGCGCGCGCGGCCGTTCATCGAGAGCGCGCAGGCGATGGGCGCTTCGCCCTCGCGCGTGCTGTGGAAGCACGTGCTGCCGAATGCACTCGCGCCGGCGATCGTGGCGATCGCGCTCGGCGTCGGCAGCGCCGTACTGCTCGAGAGCGGCCTCTCCTTTCTCGGACTGGGCATTCAGCCACCATCGCCGAGCTGGGGGAACATGATTGCGGACGGGCGCGAGCTCATCGTGCTCGCGCCATGGATCGCGCTGGCGCCGGGGCTCGCGCTCATTCTCACGGTGCTCTCGTGCACGCTGCTCGGCGATGCATTGCGCGACCGGCTCGCTGGCGACGAATTGGAGACGATGCGCGCGCGCTCCTAGCGCACGAGCAGGGTGACGATCGCGCGCGGGGCGGCGACGAACGACACGCGATTGTCTTGAATTCCAACCAACTTTCCCGGTGATTCGTCGAGGCGGGATTCGCGCGCTTCGAGCAGCGGAGCGCCAAGCGTCCAGCTGCCGGCGACTTCGCGCTCCGTGAGATTCACGCAGCGGAGCACGAGCCACGCGTCATCCTCGCTGGTCTTGATTGCGGAGAGTGCGAGTCCGTCTCCCTCGAGGGTCGCGCCTGTGCTGGCGGCGAGAAGCTCGGTTGCGGAACGCACCGTTCTCCCGGCAAGCGGGTGCAGCACGTCGTCTGCCGTGCGCTCGATGTCGACGATCGTCGCGTCGTCGCGAGGGCCGTGCAGCAGGAGAGCGAAGTGGGCGTTGAGCTCGCCCTGCTCCTGCGCATCCGGCGTGGAAGCGGGCCAGCCGGCGTGGCCAAGGCGCTCGGGAAGATCGTTGCGCGAGAGCTCGCCGACGGCGCGAAGCAGCGTGAGCGCGATGGCGCCGTCGGCAAAGTGTTCGTACTCCCCGAGCCCGTCCGAGTATATCGTTGCGCCCCGACTCTGGTTTGCGAGCGTCACGTATCGCGCGAGTGGCGCGGTGGGCGGAGGCGTTTCCGTGCTCTGTGGTGGAGCGACGATCGGCTCGCGGCGCACGGGCCCGAACGCGGCGTCGGCGAAGATCTCCGCCTCGGTCACGTGCGTCGCGATTCGCAGGCGTACGCGATGATTCCGGAGCGCGTTTTCGCCACGCACCTCGATGCCGAGGTGAGTCGCGCCGGCGTCGAGCGTGAGCGTGACGGTGCCCGCCGCGGACTCCGCACGCTGCAGCCGGACATCGGCGTGTGACTCCACGCGCCAGGCAATAGTGATCCTCGCGCGAAGCGGACCGCGCAGTCCCGCGCGCGGGCTCGAGAGCTCTGCGAATACTGGCTCGCCGCGCGGTGAAGGCGTGTAGAGGTCGCCGGCATCGGCCGTCGCTTCGATCGAGATGAGCGACGAGATCGAGTGCACGCCGTCCAGAGTGCTGAGAGTGACCGTGCCGCGTCCATCGACTTCGACACGCACGGTGTCGTTCTCCATGGATAGCCCGCTCGCACGAACTTCCTTGGGCGGCGTCGCGACGGTGGGCGACTCACCCTCCGCAAGCTCGAACGCGCGCGTCCCGTAACCCGCGATCGGCTCCACCCACATCAGCGCCTCCGTGGATTCGACGAAGTCGTTCCATGGATAGTGCTGCGGCGACTCCACGCGCACGTTCCGGCGCGTGCTCGCGAGACGCTGCACGGGGATCGCGCCGCGCTCGAGCATCCAGCTGGGCGACGGCGCGCCAACCGGCATCGCGTCGCCACCGCCCGAACCTGGACCGACCCGCACGTGATCACGCACCACCTGCACATCCACTGCCGCCACACCGCCGCGCGCGCGCGCAGCGGGATTACAGACGACCACCGACGTGCTCCACGCATCCGGAGCGGCTCGCGTCGCCGCCGCGTCGTAGCCGAGCAGGTCGAAGAGCGCATCTTCGCGCAGCCCGGCCGATTCCGCCTCCACCTCCTCCAGCCGCGCCGACATTGCGTGCGCGACGGAATCGACCGAGCACCCACACAGCGTGTCGTGCGGTTGGCACCGCAGCAACGTCTTCCAGGTGGCGCGCATCAGCGCCGAGCGCCGCGCCGGCCGCACGCGCTCCGCCAGGGCGACCCATGGCTCCGTGTTCCTGAGCAGGGATCGCTCCGCTCGCGCCGCGCGGCGCTTGAGCGCACTTCGCGTCGCGAACGTGCCCTGTAGCGCCCACGTGTAGCCGTAGGAATCGCGCAGCTCGCCGCTCACTTCCGGGATGTTCGCGCCGGCAGACGCCGACACGATCGTGCGCCCAAACTCGGCGAGGCTCGTGAGCCCGACCAGGTCGGGTTGCGCTGCGTCCGCGAGCGCGTGCACGGCGCGAGCGCGCTCTGGCTGGCGCGCGTGATGGTCCGCGCCGTTGGGAAGCAGCACAACGCGAACGGTTGCGCGCGGCTCGAGCACCGCGCGAATCGACCGCCATCGCGTGCCCACCTCGGCCCCCGACACGGGCAGCGACGCGCCGAGCTCGTAGCCGTCGGGGGACAGATGGTAGAGGAGCGCCGTGCTTCCGTCAGCCGCTCGCCAGCGCGCGACGTCGCCGCGCGGATGCGTTGCGCCGCCATAGCCGCGCCACAGGATGATCAACGGCATCCCGAACCCCGCGGCGATGGCGGGCTGCATCGCGGGATGGCCGAATGCATCCGGAGAGTAGAGCACCTGCGGAGCCGTCGCGCCGAGCGAGTCGAGCACCGCGCGCCCAGCGAGCAGGTTGCGCACGAGCGATTCGGCGGAGGGGATCAGCTCATCGGCGAGGACGTACCAGGGACCGGCCTCGAGCGAGCCGCTGCGCAGGCGCGCCACGATCTCGTCGCGGCGCTCCGGCCGCACCGCGAGATAGTCCTCGAGCACGATGGCCTGCCCGTCGAGGAGAAAGGGCGCGAGGTCCTCTCGGTCGTCGAGCAGCGCATCGATGAGTGCCACGA
>JAQBQC010000273.1 GCA_028287205.1 Gemmatimonadota bacterium | reverse complement strand
GGGCGGCCCGCTCGCCGAGCATCGGACGATTCACATCGGACTCGATCTGTTCGCGGCGGTGGGCACTCCGGTGTTCGCGCCGCTGGACGGTACGGTCCACGCCTTCGCCGACAACAGGCAGCCGCTCGACTATGGTCCCGTGATCGTGCTTCGTCACGAGACGGACGACGGCACTGAGTTCTTCACGCTCTACGGTCACCTGAGTCGGAAGTCGCTGGATGGTCTCGAGATCGGACGCACCGTCAAGGCGGGAGACCGCATCGCCACACTCGGCCCCGCCGCCGTGAACGGCGGATGGACGCCGCACCTGCACTTGCAGATCATCACGGACATCCTCGATCTTGGAACCGACTTTCCCGGCGTTGCTCGTCCGTCGCAGCGCGCGGTCTGGCGCGCACTCTGCCCCGATCCCAATCTGCTCGCGCGCGTGCCGGCGGATCGCTTCCCCGCTGCGGCCGCAGACAAGCGCGCCACGCTCGCGGCACGTCGCGAGGTGATCGGCGGAAATCTCAGCATCGCGTATCGCGAGCCGGTGAAGATCGTTCGAGGGTGGATGCAGCACCTCTACGACGACGAGGGCCGCCGGTATCTCGACGCGTACAACAACGTTCCGCACGTTGGCCATTGCCATCCGCGCGTCATCGATGCGGCCGTGACGCAGATGCGCGTGCTCAACACGAACACGCGCTATCTCAACGATCTGCTCGCCGAGTACGCCGATCGCCTGCTCGCCACGCTGCCGGCGGCGTTGGATGTTTGCTACATCCTGAACTCCGCAAGCGAGGCCAACGAGCTCGCGCTGCGCCTGTCGCGCGCGTACACGGGCAGCCGCGACATGATCGTGCTCGAGGCAGCGTACCACGGCAACACGACGTCGCTCGTCGACATCAGTCCATACAAGCACGCAGGACCCGGTGGCAGCGGTGCGCCGGATTGGGTGCACGTCGCCGCGCTCCCGGACACGTATCGCGGCGCGTACAAGGCGGGCGATCCCGATGCCGGAGCGAAATACGCATCACTCGTTGGTGACACAGCGCGCCGCGTGCGCGAGAGTGGTCGCGGCCTGGCTGGATTCATCGCCGAGACGTGTCCCAGCGTCGGCGGCCAGCTGATTCTCCCTCGCGGATATCTCTCGTATGTCTACGAGCACGTTCGTGCCGCCGGCGGCGTGTGCATCGCGGACGAGGTGCAGACATGGCTCGGCAGAATGGGCACGAGCGTCTGGGCGTTCGAGGATCAGGGCGTCGTTCCAGACGTGGTCGTGATGGGAAAGCCGCTCGGCAACGGACATCCGATCGCCGCGGTCGCTACCACGCGCGCGATCGCCCAGGCCTTCGACAACGGCATGGAATTTTTCAGCACGTTCGGCGGAAATACCGTGTCCTGCGCGGTGGGCATCGCGGTGCTCGACGTCGTGCGCGACGAGAGGCTGCAGGAGCACGCGCTCGCAGTTGGGGAATCGATGGGATCGAGGCTTCACGCGCTCGTGGAGAAATATCCGATCGTTGGCGATGTGCGCGGATCGGGGCTCTTCTGGGGCGTGGAGCTCGTGCGCGATCGCGAGTCGCTCGAGCCTGCGGGACCGGAGGCCTCGTTCGTCGCCAATCGCATGCGCGAGCGCGGCATTCTGCTCGGCACGGACGGACCGTTTCACAATGTCGTGAAGATTCGGCCGCCGATGCCCTTCACCGCATCCGACGGCGACCTGCTCGTGGGCGAGCTGGAGGCAGCGATTCGGCAGCTCCCGGTGACTTAGCGCTCGGCGGCTTCCTGTGGTGCGGCCGGCGGCCCAGGCAACAATTTCGGGGCGACGGGCGTATCAGAAGTGACCTCCACCAGGAACCGTATGCCCGAGTCTACTCCGAGCGGCGGCGAAGACGTGTCATCTCCTTCATCGGATGCACGGCCGATTCTCGGCACGCGTTGGTGGATTCCATCGGCATTCGCAATCCTGTCGCTGGTTCTGCTTCTGGTCGTGCCAGCCCTGATCGACTACCGGATTACCAAGGTGCGGCGCGAGCTCACACAGGGAAGTGAACGCGCGCGCGTGCTGCTCAACGATCTCGAGGCGGCCTTCGCGAGTCAGCTTCTCGCGCGCCATGACCCGCAAGCGTCGGGCAATCCACCCGAGTTTGCCCTACCGCGCCATCTCCAGGCAGACCAGGCGGAGCTGAGCGCGGCAATGGGAGGGATGGCCCCGCACACATTGGCGCAGTACGATTCGCTGACGATACGCCTGCGCGCGTGGAATCAAGCGCGTCACGATGCGCCCGCAACTTCCGCGCAGCAGGGGCTCGAGCTGCTCGCATCCGCCGAGCGACTCGACAGCGCGTTGGCGCTCGAGACGCAGACGCATCGCGCCGAGGTGGATCGATTGGAGCGCTATTTCGTGCTCACGCCAAGCGTGCTCGCGCCGATGGCGCTCCTCGCAATTCTCATAGTGATTCTGTCGGGGCGGCGCCTGCGAGCCTTCGCCCGACTGGCAGAGGAGGAGCGGTCAGCAGTAGTGCACGCGTCCGAGGCGCGCGCGGCGCTGCTTCGGGGCGTCACGCACGACGTGAAGAATCCGCTCGGCGCTGCGGCCGGGTACGCGGAAATTCTCGAGAGCGGAATGGCTGGCGAGCTCGCGCCCGAACAGCTCAAGATGGTGCGACGCATCCAGAGCCTCGTGCACACTGCGGTGGAAACGGTGTCGGACCTTCTCGAGCTCGCGCGCGCGGAGAGCACGCTGCACCTCGAGTATGCGGCGGGGGATCTCGCGTCCATCGTGCGGGAGGTGGTAGATGATCACGACGGTTTGGCGCGCGCGAGGAGCATCGACGTGACGGTTCGTGCCATGCCCACCCCGCTCGTCACGGACGCGCTTCGGGTGCGCCAGATTCTCATGAATCTTCTGACGAACGCCCTCAAGTATTCGCCGGAGAGCAGCCGCGTGCAGCTCTCGATCGTGCGGGACGAGACCGATGGCGGCCCCGCCGAGCGGATCGGCGTCGAGGTACGCGATAGCGGGCCAGGTGTTCCGTCCGAGCTTCGAGCGCAGGTCTTCCAGGAGTTTTTTCGCGTGCGAGGCGGCGACAGCGACGTTCCAGATGGCAACGGGCTCGGCCTGGCGATCAGCCGACGACTCGCGCGGCTGCTCGGTGGCGACATCGCACTGAGCAACGTGCCGAGCGGGGGCGCGTCGTTCACCCTGTGGCTTCCATCCTCGGTCGAACATCGCGATGTACTGCCGCTCCGATAGCCGGTAGATGCACGCGCCTACTTCAGGACTACTACCGCCATTCGCCAATCGGTGACGACGGCGGCGCGACCGCCATTCACCACCGCACCGCCAGGCGGCACAGCTCGCGGCACGTAGCTCACGGCAGCGACGCGATCCGCGGCCACGAGATCGCTCACGATCTTGTCGCGCTCGAGATCGATGCGCGGATCGACAGTGTGCGTGAACGAATGGCGCTGTCTGGAGAACATCAAACCGGTATCGTGAGTCGCCGCGACGAGCCAGAGTGCGGTGACGTCGTCCTTCGCACCGCCTGCCGGCCAGCGCCACACGCGGAAATGGTGCCGCCTGACGAATGTGTCGGCCACCTTCTCGTACACGTCATCGGGCGTGCGGCCGCCGAGCACGAGCTCGGAGACTGGTTGAGCATTGTAGCCTTCACCCTTCGCCGCTTTCATGAAGGTGACGATGTCACTGTGAAGGGTCATCGGGACGGCGCGCGTCCAGCCGGCCGCGGCTAACGCATCGCGCATGCGCGCGGCGGAGCCGATCACCGCGATTCCGATGATATCCGAAGGTGCATTTCTCTCGCGCAACGCCGCATGAACCGGCGCCGATGCGGCGATCGAGTCCGCGTTCGCGTTGCTCACAATGGCCGCGCCGCTCTCGATGCGCGGCGGCGGCTTCCATTCGGTCCAGCGTGCCAGTGTCGTGGTTCCAGTCATCACCGCACTCAGCTCCGTTCCAGCGCCGAGCGATACTGCACGATGACGCTCCGCCACCTCTCCCTCGATCGTCGCTGCAAGTACGATCGCTCCTAACGGATGAAAAAACCCGAGCGCGGCTATCGCCCAGTCTCGCTTCGGGCGAATCATGGAGGGGATGGGCGGCCCGACAATGCGGCCAGCGGTATCGACGGACTCGCGCGCGTCGTCAACCGCGACGATGCGCATCGATACGGCCGCGCGAACGGTGTCGTGCGCCGGATCATCGATGGGCACGGCGATGCTGTCGAGCTCGAGCCCCAGCCAATGTCGCTTCCCGGCGAAGCGCTCCTTCCCTCCGCCGGTGACACGGCCAGACAAGACGCTTCCCGGCGGAATAATGCTCCGTCCGTTTGCGGTCGCGAGAGGCGCGATGACGAGCGCGTGCACCTCTGGGCGCGCGCGATGGTGGCTGCGGATGCGATCGACGAGGCGGAGGTGCAGCGTGTCGCCAGCGATGAGCTGCTGGGCGGGGAGCGCGGCAGGCGCGACGATCAGTGCGACCGACGCGCAAAGCCAGACCCGAATTCTGCGATCACATCCCATACACGATCATCGCGTAAAGTTTTCCCCACGACGTTCCAGGCGCTCGCGGCCACGACTCGATCGCCAGCCTTGATTAGTATCCGAAAGCGACTGGGAAGGTCCGCAAGCCTGCAGCGATACCAGGACCAGTCTGGCAGTTGGGTATCGAAGCGACGGGTGAAACCATATCTTGGCGCATGCTGAGCTGGCACGCGTCGTGAAAGACCGCATCGCGCGGATCAACGAGAGCCTGATCGGACGGTACGTCATCGAGCGCGAGCTCGGTGCCGGCGGCATGGCGACGGTGTATCTCGCCGAGGACGTCAAGCACCACCGCAAGGTGGCGATCAAGGTGCTGCGCGACGATCTGTCCGCATCCGTCGGCGCCGCGCGCTTTCAGCGCGAGATCGAGATCGCTGCGCAGCTCCAGCACCCGAGCATTCTGCCCCTGCTCGATTCCGGCGAAGCCGATGGGCTCCTGTACTTCGTGATGCCGTACGTGCAGGGCCAGTCGCTCCGGCAGCGTCTCAACCGCGAGCACGAGCTGCCGGTGACCGACGCGGTGCGCCTCCTCATCGAGATCGTCGACGGACTCGCGCACGCGCACGAACATGGCGTTGTCCATCGCGACATCAAGCCCGACAACGTGATGCTCTCCGGGCGTCATGCGCTCGTGACGGACTTCGGGGTCGCGCGCGCGGTGAGCGAGGCCACGAACGCCGGAACGCTCACCACCATGGGAGTCGCGCTCGGCACGCCGTCCTATATGTCGCCCGAACAGGCCACGGCCGATCCAGCCATCGATCATCGCGCCGACATCTACGCAGTGGGCGTGGTTGCGTACGAATTGCTGACGGGACGGCTGCCGTTCTCCGGTACGCCGCAGCAGGTGCTCGCCGCCCACGTCACGGAGACGCCGGAGTCGGTGCAGAAGCATCGTCCCGGCGTCTCGCCCGCGCTCTCGAACGCCGTGATGCGCTGTCTCGCCAAGCTTCCGGCGGACCGTTGGCAGACCGCCGCCGAGCTGCTCTCGGTGCTCGAGCCGCTCGCCACGCCCAGCGGCGGTCTCACGCCAACGAGCGCTCGACTGGCGCCGGTGGCACCGCGCGCCTCGCGACGAAGAAACTGGCTCATCGCGGCCGGCCTCGCGGGGCTGCTCGTCGTGATAGCGGGCGCCATCGCCCTCACCTCTTCGCGCAAGCTCGCTCCCTCGATCGCCTTCGGGCGCGCGACGCAGTTCACGAACGAGAGCGGGCTGCAGATCAATCCCGCGATCTCCCCCGACGGAAAGCTCGTGGCGTTCGCCGCCGGCAACTCTGCGCGTGCGAGAATCTTCATCCGCCCGATCGGGGGCGGACGCTCCATTCCGCTCACCGACGACTCGACGGCGCAGGAGTTCGAGCCGCAATGGTCGCCCGATGGCTCACAGATTCTTTTTCGCACGCCGAACGGGGTCGCCGTCGCTCCCGCGTTGGGCGGACACGCGCGCGCGCTGATCGCCAACGCGCTCAACGACTCGGTGACCACCGCGAGCTGGTCGCCCGACGGACGAGAATTCGTGTACGCGCGACTCGACTCGATCTTCATTGCCAGCGCCGACGGCCAGACGCACCGCCTGGTGACGAGCGGTGCGCAGGACGTCGGCTCGTGTCGGTGGTCGCGGCACGCGCCGTTGATCGCCTGCGTATCCGGCAACGGGCTTGCGCGCGATCCCGGCGCGAACTTCGCCAACAAGGCGCCGAGCGCAGTGATCATCGTGCCCAGCGGGGGCGGTAGCGTGGTGCACGTCACCAACGATCACGCGATGAACCAAAGCCCCGAGTGGGCTCCGTCCGGCGATCGGCTCTTCTTCATCTCCAATCGCGACGGACCGCTGGACGTGTACGAGGTTGCGGTTTCGGCGAAAGGCACATTGCGCTCGAGCCCGATGCGCGTGACGACGGGGCTGAACGCGAGATCGCTTTCGATGACCAACGATTCGCATCGTGTCGCGTACTCGTTGTACTCCGGCCACGCGAACATCTACTCGCTTCCCATCCCCGCCAGCGGCGTCGCCCTCTCAACCGATGCGACGCCGGTCACGAGCGGGCCGCAGACCATCGAGGCAGTCGGCGTGTCGCACGATGGCAAGTGGGTTCTGTACGATTCGGATCACGATGGCCTTGCCAGCATCTATCGTGTGCCCATCGGCGGCGGCGACCCCGAGCAGCTCACGAGCGAGCCGTTCGACACGTTCGCGCCCGAGCTGTCTCCCGACGGCCGCCTGCTCGCCTACCACTCCTTTCGCGCCGGGAATCGCGACGTCGAAGTGAAGCCGCTCGATGGGGGCCCGATCGAGCTCGTCACGAAGACGAGTGCCCAGGAGAGCTATCCCCAGTGGTCGCCCGAGGGAAAGCGCCTGACGTTCTTCGAGCAGGTCACAGGCGCCGGCTTCATGACGACGCGGCTGGCACCCGACAAATGGTCGGCAACGCGTCGTCTCTATTTCGGCGACGCGCCGCTGAGATCGAGCGATGCGTTCCTCATGTGGTCACCCGACGCCAAGTGGATTGTGGCCGTGGTCCATAGGGCGATCGTGCTCATCCCCGCTGACTCAGGCTCGGCGCGCACCGTGTACGCGAGTCCGGAAAGCGAGCCGCTTCCCGAAACGGTCATCTTCAGCAAGGACGGCCGCTCGCTCTACTTCAAGTCGCACGACGCCGCGGGCCACGCGATGTTCAGCGTCGTACCAGTGGCGGGCGGCACGCCGCGGGTGGTCGTGCGCTTTCCGGATCTCGCGCGGCCATCGTCGCGGCAGGGATTCGCGATGAGCGCGACGCGCTTCTACTTCCCGGTGGAGGACCGGCAGAGCAACGTCTGGATCGCGGATCTCGCTCCGCAATAGCGATCCTACTTCTGCTCGCGCGCCTTCAGCTCCTCGAACCAATGCTCGTTCACCACGAGCAGCCCCGATTCCCCGGCAACGGTCTCGCGCAGCATGAGAAAGCGCTTGTCATCGGGGGCGACCGCGTACGGCTGCACCGGACCGCCAAAGGAGAACTGTCCGAGCGCGAACAATGATTTTTGTGAGTCGACCGTGAACGACGGTGACGTTCTCACCTGTGCAGCCACGAGATCTCCGTGATTGTTGCGAAAGAAGATCTCCTTGCCACTGTGCGACCAGAGCGGCGCGCTGCCGCCTGCGGTCGAGACCTGCCAGCGTGCGGTCGCAATATCGGGAAAGGGGCGCACGTAGACCTCGAACGTGCCCGACTCGTCCGAGGAGTAGGCGAGCCACTTGCCGTCGGGTGACAGCGCAGGAGTGGTCTCGCGCGCAGGCGAGGCCACGAGTGGCACGAGTGTCGTGTCGCCGATATGCTGCGCCAGGATGTCGCCGTTCCCCGTCTCGCCTGCCACACGCCGCGCGATCAGCCACTGGCCATCCGGTGATTCGAACGCCTGTCCAAATCCGATCTTCGAGGGGAACACGCGAACCGCGGCGCCTACACCATCCGCGCGTTTGGTGAACGATGTGCCGCCGCCGTCGCCACGATCCCCGAGGTAGAGCACGTGGCTGCCATCCGGCGTCCACGAGGGGCGGAAAAAGTTCGTGTCTCCGAAGGTGATGCGAGAGAACGGCCCGTTCGGCAGCTGCTTCACCCAGATGTCCGACTTTCCATTTCGATTCAGCTCGACTGCGATTGCCTTTCCGCTCGGTGCCAATCCGAGCGAGTTGACCGTTCCCTCCAACTTCCACGCCGAGTCGACCGCACTCGTCACACCCTCACGCGACACCCACACGAGCTCTCGTGCCGAGGCCTGACTCGCTGTCGGATAGACGAGCGTGCCGGTGGCCGAGAGCGCGACCGCGGAGCTGAAGGCGTTCGATTCGAGTCCTTCGTACAAGGCGACGGGCGGGCCCGTGAGCGCGAGCTTGCCCGCATCGAAGGGAACGACCAGCAACTTTCCATCGGCGGTGATGACCACGAGATGGCCGGTGGCGGCGTAGCGCGCGAAGATGCCGCGAATCAGCGAGTGCGCCTCTCCGTGCGGCAACGACATCGCCATGATCTCGAAGTCCGCGGGGCCCTGACCCTCGCGTCGCCGGCGAAAGAGCAGTCCCTTGGACCCCGGCAAGACCACGGGCCACTCGGCGCCCACTACATGATCGCTCGCCCCGAATGTGTAGACGCGCTCGGAGCGGCCCCCCGTAGCGCGGATGCGAGCGATTCCCGAATCCGTCTCGAAGTACACGTAGCCGTCGCTTCCCCAGTCGGCGGCTGTCGCGTTGGCGCTATCCGTGAGCGTGAGCGGTGAGCCACCCTCCAGCGGCAAAACGCGAACGGTCTTGCCGTCCTTCACGAATCCCAGCTGGCGGCCATCGGGCGAGAAGAAGGGACTCGACGCACCGTCCGTGCCCTGCAGCGGTGTAGGGCTCAACTGATCCGCATCCTTCACGAACAAGCGCGTCGTACCTTCTCCGCGTGCCATGTAGACGATGCGCCGCCCATTGGGCGAGATCGCGATGTGCCCGCCGAGCGCGGTGGTGGCGACGGCCTCGTTCGCGCGAAGAAAGAGCGCGTAGCGATTCATGAACGGCTGTTCGCGCGGGCGCATCCAGCCCGAGACGGCGACAGCGATCAGTAGAAGCAGCAGCGCACCCGCGACCACCGTCGTGCGCTTTCTCGAGGGAGGCGGGGCGGCGGCCGGCGTGAATCCACTCATGGCCGGCGCCGGCGTCACACCTGTCGACGGCTCGCTGATCGCGCGAACGAACGCGTCGGCCGTTGCGAAGCGGTCTGCGGGCAGCTTCGCGAGCGCCTTGTGCACCGCGGCATCGATGTTCGCCGGAACGGAGCGACGCCGCGCGCCGAGTCGTTCCGGCTCTTTCGTCACGACGGCGGCGATGATCGCCTGCACCGTGGGGCCGGTGTGCGGCGGCTCTCCGGCGAGCATCTCATAGAGAAGGCAGCCGAGGCTGTACACATCGGAGCGCGCATCGAGGCCGCGCTCACCGGTCGCCTGCTCGGGACTCATGTAGCCGGGCGTGCCGAGCGAGAGGCCGGTTTCCGTCATGCGATTGCCGCCGGCATGACTCACCGCGAGCGCGATACCGAAGTCGGCCACGAGCGCCCCGCCATCGTGCAGCAGGATGTTCTCCGGCTTGATGTCGCGATGGATCACGCCGTGTCGATGCGCGTAGTCGAGCGCGGATCCGATCTCCTTCGCGAGCCGCACCGAATCGTCGACCGGCAGCTGGTGCTCGCGATTGAGGCGATCGCGCAGCGACTCTCCCTCGATGAGCGGCATCACGTAGAACAGAAATCCGTCAGCCTGGCCCGAATCGAAGAGCGGCAGGATATGCGAATGCTGCAGCGCGGCCGTCGTCTTGATCTCGGCGAGGAACCGGTCGGCGCCGATCACGGCGGCGAGCTCGGGTCGCAGCACCTTGACGGCGACGCTGCGATCGTGCCGCAGATCGTGTGCGAGATACACGGTGGCCATCCCGCCGG
>JAQBQC010000271.1 GCA_028287205.1 Gemmatimonadota bacterium | reverse complement strand
GTGACGATATCGATCATATGGCTCCGCGCGCTCGGGCCGCAGTCGGGCGGGCCCGCTCCGGCGCCACGACAGCTGACGACGCCGTACCGCCCTGACGGCACGTTCTCGCTCACCGATGTCCCGAAGCGCGAGGGTCGCTACCGCGCGCTCGCCATCTCTCCCGACGGCACAGGGCGCGACAGCATCGAATTCTCGGTCACGGATGGAGGGGCGTACGCGGCGTCCGTATCCGAGGTCGTCAAGGCAGATCTCGATGTTGCGAGCGACGAGGTGGACGAGATCATCCGCAACATTGAGGCGGAGCCCGATTCTCCCGCGAAGCGCGACGCCATGCAGCAGCTTCCCGAGCTGAAGGCCGCGCTCGCGGGCCGAGGCGCGGCGGTGCAGGGCTTTCACGACGCGATCATCAACTACGTCGCGATCTTCTCCTCCGATCCAAGAGGCGCACCGACGCTCACGAGTGCGTACTCCCAACTCGGCACGCTCAATCGCCAGAGCTTCATCCTGCAGGGGGAAATCAATCAGGCGTTGCGCGACAGTCGCAAAGCCAACCTGATCTGCGACAAGCTCATTCCGATCGAAGAGGGATTCAAGCTTCTGAACACCATGTTCACGCTCATGAGCGGCTACAAGGCCGTGCTCGGATTCTTCGGCAACACGACGCTCAAGATGCAGGGATGGAAATCCAGCCTTCCGGAGCTGTCGACAAAGGCGAAGGCTGGAGCGTTCGCCTACGAGAAGTTCATGGGAGCACTTCCGGGAATCGCAGCGAAGGTCTCCGGCCGCATCACGGTTGCCGTCTTCGACCACTACTGCCAGAAGTTCGAGGGACCGGTGAACGGCTCGATGCTCGTCCAGTACTTCTCCCAGGGCGAGCAGTGGTGGCAGTACACCATCAACATCGAAGGCGTGATGACGCTCGCGTACCGGAAGGACAGCGATCCGTCACAACCCGTCGCGCTCAAGGGACATCTCTACGGAACGGGAACGAAGTTCACCGTCAAGGAGCGCGCGCTCGAGGTGCTGCAGCGCAAGCTGTTGCAGGGCGGAATCGTCGCCGGGCGCACGACTGCTCCGCTCGGCGTTCCATTCACGAGACTTGCGGGCGCGATGGCGTTGCAGGCCGCGCCCACGGCGTTCTTCATTCCCGTGGAGGCCGTGATGCAGAATGGAAAGCTCAAGGTGACGATCAACGCCGCGCGACTGGATTTCAATTCCACGTACACGATGGCCCGCGGCGGCTATGTCGTGGGCGGTCCGTTGTCCATGAACGTCGTCTACTTCACGACGTTCGAGGTGCCGTTCGACAACGCGCACGGATTGATCGAGAAGGCGACGAATTCGGATCTGGGACCGGTGGAGATCCCGAACACCGACGACAAAAAGCAGATGACCGCCGAGAAGTCGTTCACGGAAACGCGAAGCAAGGTCAAGGCGAAGGGCGTGTACGACCTGAGCATCAAGCTGTGTAACCCGGGCTGTTGAGGAGTATCCGTATCGTTGGACGCTGGTGATCCTCGGAGTCGAAGCCGGTGAGCGAACATTCGGCCGGATGCGGCGTGTTCTGCTCGATTGCGTTTGCCACTGCCCCTGATACCTTCGCATCCAGAGGAGCGATCGAGTAGACACCTCGCCTGCCGGCGACCCGGAGCCGTGACATGACCGAACCTGTTCGCCGTGTGCTGCCAGTGGTCCGAAAGGGCCAGGGAAACGTCAAGCTTCAGAAGGACGAGTTCGAGCGACGCTACCGCGAGCGCTTCTACGATCCGTCCTTCGATGTGGTGAGTGCAGAGCTCGATCGCATCGTCGAGATCGCGTGGAAGAACTACGACGAGTATCACACGAGTCCGCGCACACGAAAGGCGGGGCATGAATTCGCGAATCCTGACTTCTACCTTCCCGTCGAATGGCTGGAGACGCGCGACCGCATTCTCGAGGCGGGGAAGAAGCACGATGATCCGGCATCACCGCGTCGTGTGCTTCTGGTGTGCGGCTCGTCTCGGCACGATGAGACTTGCCCGGGTGAGATGTCGAAGACATTCCGGCTCACCCAATTGGCGCGCGAGATCGTCGAGGCGAGTACCGGCTTCGAATGCGATGTGCTCGACCTGAGCCATCTCACGGCGCAGTACGGCCGACAGATTCATCCGTGCAAGGCCTGCGTCGCGACCGCGATGCCGCTGTGCAACTGGCCATGCTCCTGCTATCCCAATCACGCGCTGGGACAGGTGAATGACTGGATGAACGAGCTCTATCCGCGCTGGGTCGCGGCGCACGGCGTCATCATCCTCACGTCCGTGAACTGGTATCAGGCGCCAAGCGTCCTGAAGCAGATGATCGACAGATTGGTGTGCGCGGATGGTGGAAACCCGGATCCCACCCGCACGCACGGCAAGAATCCGGAAGAGGCGAAGGCGCTCGAGCTCGCGGGGTGGGACTTTCCGAAACATCTCGCGGGACGCCTGTTCGGTGTCGTCGTACATGGCGATGCGGCGGGCACCGAGGTGCTGCGACGGAATCTCACCGACTGGTTGCTCGACATGGACCTCGTGCGCGCGGGCAACGGCGCGACGCTCGACCGCTACGTCGGCTACTACGAGCCGTACGCAACGAGTCACGAGGCGCTCGACCGCGACACCGCTGTGCAGGAGGAGACGCGTAACGTGGCACGCAGCGTGGTCGAGGCGGTGCGACTGGCCCGCGACGGAAAGTATGAGCGGCCGGACGAGAATCTGCACTCGGTGCGGCCGAAGTAGGCCGCTAGTGCGTGGCGGGAATTGTGTGGGCTTACCTATCTTGAGTGCATGCCGCTCCCGAAGCTCGTCGCAGCTGCCGTGTGTGTCGGTGTTCTCGGCGCCCAGATCGCAATCGCCTCACCCGCTTCGTCGGACCGGCATGGCTGGTACTGGCCGTTTCTCCCGTACCCCATGTACGCGCTGGCGCACGCGCGATCGGACACGTTGGTCGTCCCCCAGTTGCGCGCGACGGAATGCGTGGGCGCGAAGTCCCACGTCATTCTCACGGAAGACTCTCTCGGTGCTCCGCACAGCCAGCTCCTGAGCAGCTTGGGCACGATTGCCCGCGTGCCGGAAAGCGAGGTAGCGCAAAGGGCGGAGGGTCGGCTGAGCGGAGCAATCGAGGCGCAGTATCCGGGACGCTTCTGCACGGCGTCGGCGTGGGTGCGGACGGTGTACATCGCCGACACTGCCACGTACGGCCTGGATCGGCCGCTGCGTCGCGCCGCCGAGTGGGCGGTGAATGGCGCAGGACAGAAATGAGCGTGCGCGAGCGGCTCGATCGCCATTGGTTCGAGCCCGCTCGCGTGCGAGATCTCGCGTATGTGCGGATCGCGATCGTGTTCGTGCTGTTGGCAGAT
>JAQBQC010000238.1 GCA_028287205.1 Gemmatimonadota bacterium | reverse complement strand
GCGGTAGGAAAAAAGGATGCGGCGCTCATCGAGGCCGAGCTCACGAAGTTCTCGAGCAAGGCGATCGCGCTCGGGCACGCGCCCGCCGTGATTCAGGAGATCGCGGGGCAGATCAAGACGTTCGGCCGGTACGGCTTCAACAAGTCGCACTCGGTCGCGTACTCGATCATCTCGTACCACACCGCGTGGCTCAAGACCCACTGGCCGGCGGAGTTCATGGCGGCGCTCCTGTCGTCGCAGATCGGCGACGCGGACTCGGTGGTGAAGTACATCAACGAGGCGCGCGAGCTGGCCATCGAGGTGCTGCCGCCCGATGTCAACGAGTCGGGCTACAAGTTCACCGTCATCGGCGACAAGCGCGTGCGCTTCGGGCTCGGCGCGATCCGCAACGTCGGGCACACGGCCATCGACTCGATTCTCGCTGCGCGCGCCGACGCGCCCTTCACGTCGCTCTTCGATCTCTGCGAGCGCGTCGATCTCCGGATGTGCAACAAGCGCGTGTTCGAAGCGCTCATCGCGTCCGGCGCGCTCGACTCTCTCGGCGGACACCGCGCGCAATATCTCTCGGCGCTCGACGCGGCGTTGCAGGAAGCGGGGCTGAAGCAGGATGAGGCGGCGAGCGGACAGGGCTCACTGTTCGGCCTCGCCAATGCGGACGAGGCGCCGCGACCGCAGCTCTCCCGCTCGCTCCCCAACATTTCGGCCTGGAGCGACAGCGATCGGCTCGCGAAGGAGAAGGAGATTCTCGGCTTCTACATCTCGGGCGACCCGCTCGAGCCTTTCCGCACCGAGGTCGAGATCTTCGCGACGCACAGCGTGTCGGCGCTCGGGAAATGGGTGGAGACTCCCATGTTCCTCGGCGTCGTCGTGACGGCGATCAAGCGCCAGGTCAGCAAACGGAACGGTTCGGAGTTCGCGCGGTTGACAGTGGAGGATTTTTCCGGATCTTCCGAAGTGCTCGTCTTTCCGGAGGCCTGGGCCGTGCTGGGAGATCGCATCAAGCCCGATGTCCCCGTACTCTTAAAGGGCGGCTACTCCAAGCGTGACCAGGAGGTGGACAATCCAACGTTCATCGTCGAGGCGGTCACGCCGTTCGTGGAGCTCCGCGCCACGGGAAACGTCGCGGTCTCGATCGAGCTCGCCGCCGGTGCGCCGGTGACGGCCGATGTGCTGCACGATGTACGTGAGATGGTCGATGCACACGCGGGCTCGGCGCCGATCGAGCTCCGGTGGAATGATGGCAACGGTACCAGCGCGAGATTGCGTTCGCGCTCGCTCAAGATCGCGGTGACGAACGCCGCACTCCACGATTTGCGCGCCCTGCTCGGCACCGAGCGCGTTAGACTCGTCCGCGGGAGCTGATGCATGAGCACGTCGATAATGGAGTTCGAGAAGCCGATCGTCGAGCTGGAGAAGCAGATCGATGAGCTGCGACGCACGGCGGAGAAGCGCCAGCTCAGCATGGAAGACGAGATCGTGCCGCTCGAGCGCAAGCTGGATGAGCTCCGGCGCACCGTGTACACGAGCCTCACGCCGCTGCAGCGCGTGCAGGTCGCGCGCAATGCGCGCCGCCCGTTCACGCTCGACTATCTGCAGCTCGCGTTCACCGATTTCATCGAGCTGCACGGCGATCGTCTCTATCGCGACGACGCGGCGATCGTTGGCGGGTGGGCGCGACTCGATGGCGAGACGGTGATGGTGATCGGGCACCAGCGCGGCCGCGACACGAAGGAGAATCTCAAGCGCAACTTCGGGATGCCGCATCCCGAGGGCTATCGCAAGGCGCTGCGCCTGATGAAGCTCGCGGAGAAGTACCACATTCCGGTGATCACGCTGATCGACACCCCGGGCGCGTGGGCGGGTCTCGGTGCGGAGGAGCGCGGCCAGTCCGAGGCGATCGCGCGCAATCTCTTCGAGATGAGCCGGCTCGAGGTTCCCGTCGTCGCCACGGTCATCGGCGAGGGCGGCTCGGGCGGCGCGCTCGCGCTCGGCGTCGCCGACCGCGTGCTGATGCTCGAGAACGCGGTGTACTCGGTGATCACGGTCGAGGGATGCGCGGCGATTCTCTGGAAGGATGGCAAGAGCAACGAGATGAAGGAGCGCGCGGCGAAGGCGCTCCGCATCACCGCTCCCGAGCTGATGGAGCTCGGTGTGATCGATGAGATCGTGCCGGAGCCCGTAGGCGGCGCGCACGTGAACCACGAGGCGTCCGCGCGCGCGCTGCAGGAGGCGCTCGTTCGCAACATCGAGGAGCTGCGGCGTTTCCGTCCGGAGAAGCTCGTGCGCCGGCGCAGGGAGAAATTCCTGTCGATGGGCGAGTTCACGGAGTGAGCGTGGCGCCGCATCTCGTCGAGGTCGCATTCAAGGGCAAGCGCAAGGAGTTCTTCCTCTGGGATGGCGAGGATCCTCCACGCGTCGAGTCGCCCGTGATCGTCGAGGTCGATCGCGGCGAGGACTTCGGTCGCGTGCACGCGATCGGCGAGCGCGCGGCCACGCGCTGCGGCGGCTGCGCGCACGGCTGCGGCACCACGGCGCCGGAGCGCAAGGTGCTCCGCGCCGCGACACCCGAGGATGAGCGCCGCGCCAACGAGCTCCCCGACGAAGATGAGAGTGCGCGTCGCAAGGCATCGGAGCGCGTGAAGGCGCACGCGCTCGTGATGAAGGTGTCGGACGCGGAGTGGCAGTGGGATCGCAAGAAGCTGACGCTGTACTTCACCGCGGAGAAGCGAGTCGACTTCCGCGCGCTCGTGCGCGATCTCGCAGCGGCGTTCCGCACGCGCATCGAGCTGAAGCAGATCGGCGTGCGCGATGAGGCGAAGCGGCTCGGCGGCATCGGCCGCTGCGGACGCGAGTACTGCTCCGCGTCGTGGCTCCCCGAGCTGCGCCCCGTGAACCTCCAGGTGGCGAAGGACCAGCATCTCTCGCTCAACCCATCGCAGATCTCCGGCGCGTGCGGCCGGCTCATGTGCTGCCTTCGCTACGAGCACGACTACTACGTGCAGAGCCGGAAGCGTTTCCCCAAGGAGGGGCGCATCCTCATCACGTCGCTCGGAGAGGAGAAGGTGCTCGCGAACGACATCTTCGGCGATCGCGTCACGCTGCGCGGACCCGAGGGCGACACACGCGTGGTGCCGCTCGCGGAGCTGAAGCAGGAGCTCGAGCAGCGCGCGAGCGTCGTGGAGGAGCACGAAGATGAGGTGCCGGTGGCCGAGCCGGTGACGGAGGCCGTGCTGGAGGACGAGGCGCCGGTTCGCGCGAGCGCGAATTCGGCGGCGCCGCGCACGCTCACGCCGTTGCCCGGCGAGACGCCAGCAGCCGACGCGACAGACCGGCGTCCGCATAGGCGACGCGGCCG
>JAQBQC010000162.1 GCA_028287205.1 Gemmatimonadota bacterium | reverse complement strand
GTGCGCGATCTCGACGAGCTTCGCGCCAAGTCCGGAGGCATTCAGCTCGGCGGCGGCGGCTCGAGCGGATCGGGCAGCGGAGGCGCGGCCGGCGACGACCCGCTCGCCAGGCTCCAGCGAGCGAAGGAAATGCTCGCTGGAGGTCTCATCACGGATTCAGAGTACGAGTCGATCAAGGCGAAGATCGTCGATCGCATGTAGTGGTCAGAAGTCGTAGCGCACCGTTCCGAACGCCGCTCGCGGCTGGCCCGGCGCGACGAGTCCGCCGGCGACGAGCTCGGGATATGCCTTGTCGAGAAGGTTGCGCACGCCGATCTGGAGCTCGGCCTTCCCGATGCGTCGCGTCGCGCTCGCGTGCAGGAGCGCGTACGCCGGCAGCACGACGCCGGGCTCATCGAACGGTGAGTACGGCCCCACCGCGTTCGTGCTCACGCGCACCGACCAGACCGATGCGGGCGGCGTCCAGTCGAGCGCCGCCGACCCGATGTACCTGGCGGTGTTGTAAACGCGCGCGCCCGACAGCGTGTCGACGCGCGTGGGATCATCCTCCGGCTGCGTGATGAGCCGCGTGTACCGCGCGTCGTTGAACGTCCAGTCGCCGGAGAGTGTGAGCGACTTCGACATCGGTGCGCGCAGCGACAGCTCCACACCCTGATGCCTGCTTGCTCCTCCGCTGCTGGAGCCGCTCGTGAGCGGATTGAACGTCTGCTCGTTGCTCACATCCATTCTGAACAGCGCGGCGCTCGCGAGTACGCGGCCCACATCGAGCTTCAACCCGCTCTCATACGCCCACACGGTAATGAACGGAAGCGAAGGATCCTCGATCACACCGTCGGTCGCGCGAAAGCCGCGCGACACGTTCGCGTAGAGTCCCACTTCCCTGGTGAGCTTGACGAGCGCGCCGACCTTCGGTGAGAGGATGCCGTGCGAGTCCTTCGCGGACGCTGAGCCATCTGGCTGCGAGCGGGTGTCGATGGCATCGTAGCGCGCGCCGAGATCGACACGCAACCGATCGGTGACATCGATCCCCGCCTGCGCAAAGACGCCACCGCCAAGCTGGTTCGCGTGGATGAGCGCCTGCACCGAGTCGCGCACGCGGTCGGTGGTGAACCAGTTCTGATAGTGCGATTGGTCGAAGCGCCCCTCGGCGCCCACCGTGAGCTCGGCGCGAGAGAGCTGCCATGTGAGCGCGGATGTCGCGCCGAAACCGAAGCGGTTGTCGTCCTCCTCCGTCTGGCTACCCACGCCCTCGAAGCGGCCACCGGCCGGCGGAATCGTCAGGAAGATTCGCCAGTCGCCCTGCGTTGCGTAGACGGTGGATCGCCACAGCATGTTGCCGCTGAGCACACGAAGGCTCGCGCGCTCCTGCGCGTGAATCTTGTGTCCCTGATCGGTCGGATTCGACACGATGTCGTACTCGTGCGCCTGGAATTCATCTTCGCTCAGGTATCCGGCGGAATTCCAGCGCGAGCCGTACAGCTCCACGCCACCATCGATGGTGGCGCTTGGCGACAGGTCGTGCACGAGACGCACGTGTCCCTGCCCGAGATCGTAGTCGCTGTTCGGACGCCACCCGCCTTCGTGCACGTAGCGCGCGCCGACTACACCGCTCGCGCCCGAGTCGTTGCCGAATCCCGAGAGCGCGGTGCCCTCGATGTGTCCGGCTGATCCGCCTTCGAGCCACGTGCGCGTGCCATCGAGATGGTCCAGTGTGCGAACGTTCACGATCCCCGAGAACGCGAAATTTCCGAAGAGCGCGCTCGTCGGTCCCTTGATCACATCGAGGTCCTGTATCGCCTGGGGAAAAATCAGGCTCCAGTCGTTGTATCCCTCGGCGTGTCCGTTCACGGGCTCGTTCACCGGCACGCCGTCGATCCAGAGTGCGAGATCGGTCGAGTGGTCGGAGCTGAAGCCGCGCACGGATGCATCGGACGCGAACCCTGGTCCCTGCCCCTGGATGTGGACCTCGACGCCGGCCGTTTGTCGCAGCAGCTCCCACGGCGACGTCGCAGGCGTGCGCGCAATTTCATCCGGGCTCACGGCGATCGCCTGGCGCGGCTCCGCCGGCTTGACCGGCGTCGCCGTGATGGTGACGACCTTCAGGCGCGCGGCCGCGCGGGAGCGCACCGAATCCGCGGCTCGCGCGCTGTCGGACCTCGTGGTGTCCGGTGCCACCGGCTGCTGCGCCCCCGCGCACACGGGCGCAGCGAGGCAGGCGCATATGAACAATTGTCGGAACATGGTCTCCGCTTCACTCGAGTATGGCGGCGCGAGCGTGTCCCGGCCGCCCGTGTGCGCGATGCGCACACGGCACTTTCAGCTGCGAGTGAAGAGCGGAGGACCGAGAGGCGGTGGGAGACGGAGCGAGGGCGGACGGTGGGAGCGAACGATCTCAGTGGGATGCTCGATCGTCGTCGCGACACGCGCATACGTCGCGACCAGCACCACGACCGGCTTTCTCACGCCCGACCCAATCGCGCACGCGCACATGCAGTCGTCGCAGCACGACTTCTCCGTCGTGATCGAGCAGCCGTGACCCGTATGCGTCGAATGATGCGATGGCATCGCCATGCCGCACCCATGCTGGGCACCGGGCATCGCGTGCGATGCCATCATCGCCGGGCGCGCCGAGACGATCGCGAGGGCGAGCATCGCGACGAGGGCGCAGCGCAGTGAGTACACGATCGGGCGAATCACGGGAGGGATGATCGAAGGCACAGCGCTCCGAGTCAAGTCCCCGTAACGGTACAGTGCCGCTCAGCCCTCAACGAGCGCGTCCGCCTCGATCTCGATGAGCATGAACGGGTCGATCAGCGCCTTGACCTCTATCATCGAGGTCGCGGGTCGAATGTCGCGAAAGTACTCGCCGTGCGCGCGCCCGTATTCCTTCCAGCGGGTGATGTCCGTGACGAACATGCGCGTGCGAACGACGTCAGCCATCGATGCGCCGGCGCGCTCGAGCGCCACTCTCAGGTTTTCGAGCACCTGAATCGTCTGCGCATATGCATCGCCGGGCGCGACTATTGCGCCGCTGGCATCGGTGGCCGTGGTGCCCGACACGAAGATGTGATCGCCAACGCGCACCGCGCGCGAGTAGCCCACGAAGGGCTCCCACTCAGTGTTCGTTGCAAAGATCTGTCGACTCACGTCACGCAACCTTTCGAGAGGAGCCGAAAGTTACGAAGCGTTCACCGGGCCCGACGCGATGGACTCGTGCACGGCCGCCATGAGCTCGACCAACGTGAACGGCTTCGCCAGAAAGCGATACGGCGGCGAGCCCGCCGCACAATCGCGGGAGCCGTTGGCGTTCGAGTTACCGGAGACGAACAGTACCGGGAGCAGCGGCAGAAGAGTTCGTATCCGCACTGCCAGTGCCGGGCCGGTAAGCTCCGGCATCTCGACGTCGGAGATCAGCAGGTCGAACGGCAGTTGCCGCGCCCCCGCAATCTCCAGAGCGGCTGTACCGTTGGAGGCCTCGAGCACCGAGTACCCAGCTCGCGACAGCGACCGAATGAGTGCTCGACGAACGGCCGCATCGTCCTCGACGACCAGCACCGTTCTACCCGCACCTGCGTCGGGCGCCGCCGCAATGACGTCGGTGACGCTCGCCCCTTCCTCCTCGAGAGGTGCGGCAGCGGGAAGAAAGAGGGTGAACGTCGTGCCCGACCCGAGAACGCTGGTCACCTTCAGGTGTCCGCCCGACTGCTTCACGATGCCGTACACGGTGGACAAGCCGAGCCCCGTCCCCTTTCCCGGACCCTTCGTGGTGAAGAACGGCTCGAAGATCTGCGCAACTGTCTCCGGCGACATCCCCACGCCGGAGTCGCGGACGGCGAGAGTGACGTACGACCCTGGCCTCGCACATTCGTGCTCTTCCGAATTCGACGTCGAGATCGTCTCTTCGCCCGTCGCGAACGTGATCGTTCCTCCCTTCGGCATGGCGTCGCGCGCGTTCACCGCGAGATTCATGAGCACCTGCTCGATCTGGGATCGATCGGCCTCGATGTCGGGCACCGGTGGGTCGAGCTCATCGACCAGCGTAATCTCGGGTCCGAGCAACGCGTGGATCATCGGCTTCATGCCCGTGATGATCGTGCGGAAATTCATGCGCTGCGGCAACAGCACCTGCTGGCGACTGTACGCCAGCAACTGTCGCGTGAGCTCGGCGGCTCGATCCGCCGCGTCGCCGATGACCTTCATGTCCGCCCGCACAGGCGCATCCACTTCGAGCTCGCTCATGGCCAACTGCACGTAGGCCTTGATGACGGTGAGGAGATTGTTGAAGTCGTGCGCCATTCCGCCGGCGAGCTGGCCCACCGCTTCCATCTTTTGTGATTGGCGAAATTGTGCCTCGAGCTTTTTCTGCTCGGTGATGTCGAGGATGCACGAATGCACCTCGGTGAGCTCGCCCTTGTCGAAGCGGGCAACCGCGCTGATCACGGATACGACCGTCGTGCCATCAGCGCGCCGGCTTTGAACCTCCGTTGGGCCGAAGCGCCCATGCTTGCGCAGCGTCTCGATCGTCTCTTCCCGCTTGAGGGGATCGAACCAGAGCGAGTCGGCGCGCGCTTTGAGCGCGTCATCCATGCACGAGAATCCGAACAACGTGACGAATGCCTGGTTGCAGGCGAGCACCTGGCCATCGGGTGCGCTGACGATATTCGCCGTCAGCCCTTCCTCGAACACGAAGCGATATCTCCGCTCGCTTTCCAGCAGCGCGTCGTGGGACTGACGCTTCGCCGTGACGTCCTTGAAAAAGACCGTCAGTCCTTCCACACTCGGCTCGGCGGCAGCCTCGTACCATGAGTTCAACGAAGCCAGATATCCCTCGAACGTCGAGCCATTCGACAAGGTCTTCGCCTGACGGAGCTGCTCCTCGAGCTCCGAGCCGATCACGTGTGGACACGCCGCCCAAAGCGGCTGGCCCACCACCTCGGTGCACGTGGATCGCATGAGACTCTCCGCCTTGCGATTGGCAAAGGTCAGTCGCCACTCGTGATCCACCGTGAGAACAGCGTACGGCACTCGCTCGAGCATGGTCTGCATGGCCGTGCGCGCGCGCTCCGTTTCCTTGAGCGCGATGCGCAGCTCGATCTCGGTTTCGGCCGCCTTCGCGATCGTCGAGAGCGCGACGATCTCGGCGTCGGTCCATATCCGCGGCACTCGGTCCGCCACGTAGACGCTGCCGAGCGCGTATCCGTCTCTCGTGCGCAGTGGAACAGCGGCGTACGACACGACGCCCCACTCCGGCATGATCGGATTGTTCTTCACCAGCGGATGCTCGCGCGCGTCCTCGATCGCAACCGGAGTCGTCGCAAGCAAGGCGATTTCGGCGAGCGAGTTGCCGCGCGGTGTTTGGCGCCGCTCCACCCACTCGTGTGGAATTCCGACCGCGCTCTTGAAGAACTCGCGATGCTCGTCGACGAACGACACTACCGCGACCGGAACGTGCAGAAGCGCCGACGCGAGGTGAGTCAGTCTGTCGAAAACCTCCTCCGGAGGCGTATCCAGCAGCTCGGCACGCCGTAACGCGGCCAGCCTCGCATTCTCATCGACTGGCGGACTGCCTGGAGCCAACATCATACACCGTTACTGGAGCACCGTTACTGGAGAGCTCGTCACCGCCAGAAGTCTGCGGACGTTGCAGTGTAACGCATTAATGACGACTGAACGGTGCATTAAGCCACTGTAATGCGGCCTAGAACGGAGGTCCCTGGCCTCCACCGCGATGCCCGCCGCGTCCGCCACCGCCGCGCGCGTCGCTCGAGCCGCCCGGATCGCCGCGCTCGGCCTGGTTGCGCGCAGACGTTTCGAGCGCCGCAAGACGCGTCTGCTGATCCGGCGTCATGAGCTGCGCCATCTGCTCGCGCGCGAGTCGGATATTCTCGCGAAGCTGCGCGCGCGCCTCGCCGAGCGCGTGACGTCTGGCGACGATAGCAGCGACCTCATCGGGCGTGGGAGGCGGCGGCGTTGCCGACGGCGGGCTCGGATTGTTGGGATCCGGAAGCTGAATCCTCGGTGGGCGCAGCGTGTCGATGGAGGAGAGGAGTGGCGCGTTGCTCGAGCGCAGCTTTGACGCGATGGTCTCGATCTTCGCACGCTGCTCGTCGGTGAGCTTCAGATCCGCTGCGTGGGCGACGGCGAGCGGAAAAACCTGCTCGGGCTCCCACAGCGTAGGCGCGACCGACGAGCGCACGGGTGCGGACTCGTCCGGTGCTCCAGTACGCCGCTGACGCTGTGCGGCGAGGGCGCTTGCCGTACACGCGAGCGTCATTGCGAGCAAGGCGAGCGCGCGCGCACGACGTGTGCATCGGCGTGATGCGTGCGAGTCGCATAGAGAATGGTGGCTCAACCGCATTTCCTCACGAGTGAATTGCATCGCTCGATGTGCGAAGCTCGAAGGTGAATGAACGAAGTGCTGCGCTCGCCCGTTTAGCCGGAACGCCCGCACGTGGCATGAAGGATACTGTAACAGTACACGCTCCGCCGATTTTGGTTGTTGCCTCGCCGCTTCGTCCCCATCCAACCACCTCAGACAGGCCATGACCACCTATTCTGCGGCTACCGAAAAGAATCTCGACCGGGCCCTCCTCATTCTCCGGCTGGTGCTGGCGGCGATCTTCATCGTCCACGGATATCAGAAGGTGTTCGGTATGGGAATTTCGGGAGTGACAGGCATGTTCACGCAGATCGGGGTGCCGATGCCGGCGGTCACCGCGCCGCTCATTGCTGTCATCGAGCTCCTCGGAGGAATCGCCCTGCTCTTCGGCGCGTTCACGCGCGTCGCCGCGGTCCTCATTGCCTGTGACATGCTGGGCGCCATTCTCTTCGTGCACGGGAAGAACGGTTTTTCCGCGCCGAAGGGAGTGGAGAACGTGCTCGGTAACCTGGCGATGCTCGTCGTGGTGGCACTCCTGGGCGCGGGCGCGTACTCGATCGACGCGATGCTCGCGCGGCACGGCTCGACCACGCCGTGAAGCTGGCCATCTTCGGCGCGGGCGGCCACGTAGCGCAACGCATTGCGCGCGAGGCGTTGAACCGCGGCCACGAAGTCGTGGGAGTGGTGCGGAGCGCCGCCTCGGTGCGATCCGACAACGAGCGCCTCACGATCGTCGAAGGAGACGCAACGGATGCGTCGAGTGTGGCGAAGACCGCGAAGGGTGCGGATGTGATCATCAACGCACTTTCGCCGCGGCCGAGTCCGAGCGGCCGCGCGGCCACCTCTCTCCCAGCCGCCGCGCGCGCGCTGCTCGAAGGTGCGAGGCGCGCTGGCGTTCCGCGACTGATCGCGGTTGGCGGCGCGGGGAGCCTCGAAGTTGCACCAGGTGTGCGGCTCGTGGATTCACCGGGATTTCCGGAGGAGTACAAATCCGAGTCGCTGAACTCGGCCGAGTCTCTCGCGGTCTACCGCGCGTCTCCCGGCGATGTCGACTGGACGTACATCAGTCCCGCGGCTGAGCTGAGCCCCGGCACGCGAACCGGTCGCTATCGAACGGGTGATGACGCGCTGCTCGTGGACGACAAGGGAAAGAGCTTCATCTCCTATGAGGACTACGCGAAAGCGTTGATCGACGAGGTCGAGCGTCCCACACATCCCCGAGCCCGCATGACGGTGGCGTACTGATGGCGCAGAGCGAGTTCGCGTACACCAAGGCCCCGAGCGGACACCGGCTGCACGGCCACGCCGTGCTCGGCGCAGTCCACCTGCAGGTGGCCGACCTTGCGCGCTCCGTTGCCTACTATGAGAGAGTGATCGGGTTGCGCACGATCTCGTCGGACGTTGCGACGACCGCGCTCGGAGCTCGAGATGATCAAGCTCCGCTGGTCGTTCTGCATCAGCGCGAAGGCGCAGCGCCCGTACCAACGCGCGGCCGATTGGGACTCTATCACTTCGCGATCCTGCTGCCGAATCGCGAGGCGCTCGGACGCTTCATCGCGCACCTCGCTTCGATCGGCGCGTACGCGGGCATGTCCGATCATCTCGTGAGCGAGGCGGTGTATCTCACTGATCCCGATGGACTCGGCATCGAGGTCTACGCCGATCGGCCGCGCGAATCATGGCGGGTCTCGAACAACACGCTCGAGATGGCCACGCTCACGCTCAACGCGGCGGACCTCGTGCGCGCGAGCCGAGGGATCGCCTGGGACGGCATGCCGCCGGGCACTCGCATTGGGCACGTCCATCTGTTCGTGAGCGACCTCGACGCGGCTGCGCGCTTCTATCACGAGGGACTCGGGCTCGACAAGGTGTTGCTCGAATTTCCGGGAGCGCTCTTCATGTCGGCCGGTGGATATCATCACCACCTTGGCACGAACACCTGGGCGGCCGGCGCGCCGCGCGCGGAGCCGGGTGACGCACGCATGCTCGAGTGGAGTGTGATCCTGCCCTCGGCCGCGGATGTCGAGGCGACGGCGCGCGCGCTCGAGGGTGCGGGAGCGGCGATCTCCCGCGCGGATGGCGACGTCACCGCCGCCGATCCGTGGGGGACTATAGTCCGCGTTACGGCGAAGACCCTGCCGTAACGATAGTCCGCGTTACGGCGAAGAGCCTGCCGTAACGATAGTCCGCGTTACGGCTGCGTCGAACCCACCAGCACCGGCTGCTCGCGATACAGTGCGGGCAACAGCTTCTTGAAGTTCACGACCTTCGGTGCATCGTTGATTGCGATGTAGCCGTCGTCTGGATGCAGCGTGGCGTAGTCCTGGTGATAAGCCTCGGCATTGTAGAACGCCTGCGCCGGCTGCACCTCGGTCACGATCTTGTTCGGATAGGTCTTCGCCTTCGAGAGCTGGCTTATGTACGCCTTCGCCGTGCTCTGCTGCGTTGGAGTCGTGTACCAGATCACCGAGCGATATTGCGTTCCATGATCGGGACCCTGGTAGTTGAGCTGGGTCGGGTCGGTCGCCACGGAGAAGAAGACGCGTAGCAGATCGGCGTACGACGCCTGCGACGGATCGAAGGTGATACGCACGGACTCGGCATGATTCGTAGTACCCGTGCTCACCTGAGCGTAGCCAGGATTTTTCAGCGCTCCGCCGGTGTAACCCGACACCGCGCTCGTGACGCCCTTCATGTGCTGAAAGACGGCCTGCACTCCCCAGAAACAGCCGCCCGAAAAAATCGCGACCTCTTCGCCGGCCGTTGGCGCGAGCCCCGCGCCCTCGCTCGCCGCCAGCAACATCACCGGCGCGCTGGTTCCGCGACCCGCAAACATTGCGACGCCCGCGAGCGCTACGCCTAAAACGGCGATGCCCCGCATTACTGATCGAATCATGTGATCTCCCGTGTGTCGTGCCCTACTCCTACTAACCCGGTTTGATACCCCGGAGTTTCAGAATTAACCCTCTCACTGCACCGAGACCTTCGCCTTTGCCTTGGCGAAGTCTCCCGCACGCACCTTGGTGAAGCTGGCCGGGATCAGGTACTTCTTGAGTGCGGCATTCACCTGTGAGATCGTCACCGACTGCACGCGGCGCTCGAGGTCCGCATCGTACTTGAAGGTGCGATTTACCTCGCGGTGCGTTGCGATTTGCGAGGCGAGCTCATCGTCGTTCGAGCGCTGCTGGGCGTACTCCTGCAGCCATCCGTTCTTCGCCTTGGACAGCTCTTCTGCGGTGACCCCCGACTTCAGCGCGCGCGCGATCTCCTCGTCGAATGCATGCGCGAGTCTGGAGGCGTTCTCGGGAGCGTAGATCGCATACGTCTCCCACACGCCGCTGCTATCGGTCGCGCGCGCCGACATGAAGGAGCCCACGCCATAGCTGATCCCCTCCTTCTGCCGAATGCGATTCGCAAGTCGCGAGTCGAGCGCGCCTCCACCCACGATGTAGTCGCCCATGAGCAGCGCCGGATAGTCCGGCGAGTCATCGCGAATCGGCAGGTTCTGGCCAGCGAGAAAGAGTGCGTTCGCCTTGTCGGGTGTCTCGATCACCGTCGTCGACGAATCGATCGCGCGATACGGCACCGGAATGCGCGCCCACTGCTCCTTCGATTTCCATCCGCTGAAGAGCTTCGTGGCGGCGGCGCGAACCGCTGTCGAATCGAAGTCGCCCACGAGCACGAGGTCCGCCGCGCCGGCTCCGTAGAAGCGATCGTGAAACGCGCGCGTCTCGCCTAGTGTGGTGCCCGTGATCGATTTGATGTGCTCATCGATCGTGGGCGTGTACAGCGGATGCTCCGGCGCGCGGGGGTCGATGCGCCTGTCGAACGCATTGCCCGCGAGCGCCTGCGGATCGGAGAGATCCTGCTCGAGCCCCGCGATGCGCTCCTGTTTGAGCTGCTCGAACTCGGCCGAATCGAAACGTGGCTGGCTCGACATGTCGGCGACGAGCGAGAGCACGGCCGGTACGCTGCTGCGCACCGTCTCGATCGTGATCGTCGCACGATCGACGCCTCCGCGCACGCGCACGGACGCGCGCAGCAGATCGAGGCTGTCCTGCAGCTGCTGGCGCGTGAGCGACTTCGTTCCGCGCTCGAGCATCGCCGAGGCGAGCTCGCGCGCGCCACGCTGTCCCTGCAGCGACTGCTCGGAGCCGAAGCGCAGGATGAGCCGTCCCTTCACCGCCGCGCCGCGCGTCTTCTTCTGGAGCAGGCTCACGCGCATTCCGTTCGCGAGCGACGTGACGCTCGTGCGCACATCGATATTCGCGGGCGCCGCATCGAACGCTTCGCCCACGCCGAGCGCGCTGTCGCCCTTGTAGTCGCGCACGACCGCGGCGATGTCGACGGCGCCCGGGATTTCGGCGCGATCGGGCTTGGAGGTCGGATAGAACAGCCCAACCGTCACGTTCGATGGCTTCAGGTAATTCACCGCCGCACGCTGCACGTCCGCGGGAGTCACGCGCTTGAGACGATCGCGATGGACGAAGAGCAGCCGCCAATCGCCGGCCGCCTGCCATTCGCTGAGCGCGAGCCCAACCTGATCGGAATTGTTGAGCAGGAGATCGATGTCCTTGAGCAGCGACGCCTTTGCGCGCTCGACCTCCGCAACTGTCGGCGGCCGCGTGCGCACGCTGTCGATGCTCTGCAGCAGAACCTCGCGTGCCTTGTCGAGCGAGGCTTCCTTTCGCACCTGCGCGAACGCGACGAGCGTGCTGGGCTCGCGGAGCTGAAAATCGAACGCCCCGGTCGACGAGGCGAGCTTCGGCACGACGAGCGACTGATAGAGACGTCCCGACGGCTCGCGGCCGAGCACATTGGCGAGCACGTCGATCGAGGCGAAGTCCGGGTGCGAGAGCGCCGGCACGTGATACACCGCGGTCACCACCTGCACGTCGCCCACGCGGCGAAGCGTGACCGAGCGCTCGCCATCCTGCGTCGGCTCCTGGGTGTACGTGGGATAGAGGATGTTCCCGTGCGCGACCGAGCGCACAGGCTTTGACATTGTGCCGAAAAGTCGCGCGATCTGCTTCAGCGTCGCGGCCTCGTTGAACTTTCCAGCGACGAGCAGCACCGCGTTGTCGGGCTGATAGTACTTGTGATAGAACGCCTGCAGCCGCTCGATCGGCACGTTCTCGATGTCCGAGCGCGCGCCGATCGTCGAGTGACCATAGTTGTGCCAGAGATATGCGGTCGAAACCGTGCGCTCGAGCAGAATGCTGAACGGATCGTTCTCTCCTGCCTCGAACTCGTTACGCACCACCGTCATTTCCGACGAGCGGTCCTTCTCGGCGATCAGGCTGTGCGTCATCCGATCCGCCTCGAGCCCGAGCGCCCACGTCAGATTCTCCGCGCTCGACGTCATCGTCTCGAAGTAGTTCGTGCGGTCCAGCCACGTCGATGCATTCCAGCGAGCGCCGTGCTTGTCCATCTCGACCGGAATGTCATGTCGCGTGGCCGTTCCCTTGAACTGCAGATGCTCGAGCAGGTGGGCCATTCCGGTCTCGCCGTAGCCCTCGTGCCGCGAGCCCACCATGTAGGTGACATTCACGGTGACTGTGGGCTTGGACTGATCGGGGAAGAGGAGCACGCGGAGCCCGTTCGGGAGGTGGTACTCCGTGATCCCTTCGACGGACGTGGTTTTGGTGGCGGTCTGCTGCGCGGCGATCGGGGCCGCGGTGAGTGCCATCGAGAGGGCGGCAAGTGCTGAGAATCGCATCATGTCCATGGATGAAAAGAGGTCGCGAACGCCCCTGAGAGATGCGTTCGCGACCCGTGCTGGTCAAGGCTTTTTGTGTGAGCGTTCTGCCAGCTATCTGGGCTTCTGTGCCAGCTTCTTCTTGAGTGCCTCGATCAGGGGATTGGGCTGCGCACCTTTAGCCGTAATGCCGGAGCCGGAGAGCGGCAAATCGTGGTAGCCCAAGCTATAGCTCCGCACGGAACGGATCTGCCCTCCGTTCAGCAGCTCGAGCTGATCGATGACCACATCGTAGGTGAACGTGGTCCCGAGCTCCGCGCGTCCGGAGTTGTAGCGAATGAGGTTGAAGTTCGCCTCGCGCGACTGGCCGGGCTGCAGCACGAATTGCGGATCGGCCTTGGTGCCTTCGACGATGCCGATTCCGGATGAGCTCATGTCGTGCGTACCCGCACGTCCCCAGAAGTACCGATTGCCCAGGTTGTCCGTTACGGTGCTGGATCCCGTGTGATACGCAAGGATGATCGGCTGTGCGGTCACGTTGCGGAACTTGAGCGTGATGCGAAGCGCGTGATCCTGCCTGTTGCCTACGCGTGAGCCGTCGAAGCGCGAGACCTCGGCGATGAACGGTCCGGCGCTGTAGCAGCGAGGGGCACCACCGCACGGATCCGCAACCGGAATGACCGCCGCAGCGACGGTTGCCGGAGCCGGAGAGCGGCAAATCGTGGTAGCCCAAGCTATAGCTCCGCACGGAACGGATCTGCCC
>JAQBQC010000145.1 GCA_028287205.1 Gemmatimonadota bacterium | reverse complement strand
CTCATCGAGGCGAAGAAGCTGGCGTACGCGGATCTCGCGCGGTACGTCGGCGATGCGGATCACCTCGACGTTTCGCCGGAGCACATGCTCTCCGATGCATTCATTGCCGAGCGTCGCAGTCATCTGGACGAATCGCATGCGCAGGCGCACGTCGATCCGGGACCGGCCATGACCGCGAGCGAAACCATCTACCTCACCGCGGCAGACAGCGCCGGCAACATGGTGTCGTTCATCAACAGCCTGTACTCCGAATTTGGATCCGGCGTCGTCGTGCCGGGCACCGGCTTCGCGCTGCACAACCGAGGCTCAGGGTTCACGCTTCAGCCGGGACTGCCAAACACCGTGGCGCCTGGCAAGCGTCCGTTCCACACGCTGATACCGGGCTTTGTCTCCAGGCCCGGGGCGAATCCGACAGCCGACGGACGTTCGGACACACCGTACATGAGCTTCGGGCTCATGGGCGGTGCTATGCAGGCACAAGGACACGCACAGCTCCTTCTGAATCTGTTCGTGTTCGGGATGGACATTCAGCAGGCGATCGACGCGGCGCGCTTTCGTCACACGGAGGGAATGAACGTGTCACTCGAGAGTCCCATCTCCGACAGCGTTCGCGCTGCGCTCGCGTCGATGGGGCACGTCGTCTCCGAGGGTCCCGGCTCGATGATGGGAGGATCGCAGGCGATCATCCGGTTGGAGCACGGCTACGCAGCGGGATCGGACCCGCGCAAGGACGGGATGGCTGTGGGCTACTAAGCGTCACGCTGCAGTCGCGCGATCAGGGTGTGGCCGCGGCGCTGTCGAATTTCGGCGATGTCATGAGCGAGTCGAGCTGCATGTACGCATCGACGAGCTTCACGCGCGCGGGAGTCGCGACTGGCCCAGGCTTCGTTCCCTTCGCGGGCTTTGCGCGCTCGGCCTCCGCAGCCGCAGCGGTGAGTGCGTCGATCAGCGGCGCAGCCTCGGCCGGCGGCGGCGCGTAACGAAAGGCCACATCCGCCGAGCGCTGCGCGCACACCGCAGCCTTCGCATCCGACGCATCGGTGAGCACGCATCGCATTCCGTTGAACAGCTCCGCGCGCGCGAAGCCGAAGGCCGGGCGCTGCGCAGCCTTCGCAGGTACGCCGAGCCGCGTCCAGCCGAAGGCGAAGGTGCCCAACACGGCGAGCAGGAAAAAGAAGAGTTGCAGGAAGAAGTAAAGACGAATGCCGGCGCGATAGATGGTGAGCTGGTCGTCGGGAATCGCGTTGGCATTCGGATCCTTGCGGTGCGCGGCAACTCGCGCCTTTTTCTCCTCCACGCTCTCCGCGACGGGCTCGTGGCCGAGCACGCCGGTCACCGCCAACAACACGACAAAGCCGGTGATCACCGTCAGCACGTACGCGACGACGGTGAGCTGCAGAAGCGCCGGCACCTCCGTGACGCCCTTCAGCAGATCCTGCCGGAACGTAATGCCGAGGCCGAGCAGCGCCGCCGCAACCGCCGTCAGCTGCTTCGACGTGTCCGAGACGAACTCGAACGAGAGCTTTTTTCGCTCGGAGATCATTCGAACGGAAATATCGGGCACAGCTCGCTCTGCGCCGAGTGCAGCCCCGCCGTGGTGAGCACCTTCTCCTCGCCACGCGACTCGGCGCGCATCCACGCGTCGAGAAATTCATTGAGGCTCACTCTCGCTCGATTGAGCGCGCGGGTCTGTTCGGGCCCCGGCAAATCCAGCACGCGCGTCGCCGCGAGCTCGCGAAAGCCCTGATTCACGAGCTCCTTCAGCTCCTCTTCGGCGCTCGCCTCGATGCGAAAGCCTCGCTTCCTGATCAGGCGCAGCGCGTCGTCTACGGCGTCGTGTACAATGGCCGGCGTGTCGTAAATGGCTCCCATGCTGTTACCTCCCGCCGACCGGTCGAGAACTGGCCGCGCGCGCACCGGTGCTCGCGCGAGTCGCTTTGACCGTAGCCCCGATTGGTGACGGAGGCAAGCTCCGGGATACTAGCGGGCGGCTCGAAGCGGAATGTCCGTGTACGGGATGTTGAGGATCGGGTAGTCGCTCCATCCCTTGTAATCGAAGTGCCACCACTCGGCGTGGTACACCGTGAACCCCTCCGCCTCCATCGCGCGACGCAGGAGCGCGCGGTGCCAGCGCTCGAGCGACGTTCCGCCCGGATAGTTCGCGTAGGCGCGATCCGACGTCTCGTCGTACGTGCTCGGCATGTCCACCGGCTTGCCGGTCGCGAGCTCGTAGAGCGTGATGTCCGCCGCCGCCCCCCGATTGTGGCGAGAGCCATCCTTCGGATCCGCGACGAAGATGTGCTTGTCCTCGGGAGTGGCGTCCCAGAACATCTTCGTCACGTACCACGGGCGATAGCTGTCGTGCACGAGGATGCCGTAGCCCTCGGACGTCAGCGCGCGATGTGCGCGCACGAGCGCTTCTGCCGCGGGGCGCTGCAGAAACGCGCGCGCCTGCGGATAGAATTTGGTGCCGAGAAAATTGTTCGTGGTCGCGTAGCGCACCTCGAGGTGAATCGTGCTGTCGAGTGCAGTCAGCTCGACGAGGTCGGGCGTGCGCGGCCGATGCTCCACCGGCGGCGCAGCGGCCCGCGCCTCGCGCTCGAGATCCGCGATCGGACGCACGGGTGTGATACGCAGCTGATTTCCCGACGCGGGGCCGATCGCGCGCCTTGGAAACCACACCTTGCCGACGTACAGCCCGCTGACCGCGCCCGCCTTGTTCGTGACGAACGTGACCGGCTCGGCATCGTACAGCGATGCGGCGGGGAAGGCGAACCTCGAATCGGTTTTGCGCACGAGTGGTGACTGGAAGAACCACTCGATGAGCGCCTCGAGATGTCCGCGGCTCTCGAGGATGTAGAGGATGTCGTGATCCCATCCATACTCGCCCACGAGCCGCGAGAGTGCGGGTCGCACGCGCGCAGGCTTCCGCTCGGCGACGCGCGTGAAGTGCTCGCCGGCAACATCCAGCGTGTCGCCATGCGGAACGATCCGCGCTCCGAACCCCAGCTCGTCGTCGCGCACGAGCGTGTCGCCGATGAGACGCAACGCGCCGCGCGTGAAACCCCGATCGGAGCGAACGACGAGACGAGAAGCGCTGGACGGTGAGTCCGAGGAAGCCGTGACGAACGTGAGGTCGAGTCCCGAGCTGTCGGACGCGTAGCGCCCAGCGAGGCGCGCCCCATCCGCCGCGGGCACGGGCGCAGTCGTAATCCAAGGTGGAATCGGCCGATGCTGCCGGTTCGCGAGCATTGCGCGGAGCGCCGCTTCGGCGATACGCGACGCCACGATGTTGGTTGCGTCGAGCGTGGTGACGACGGCGACGCCGAGGCTATCGTCCGGGAGCATCTCCGCATCGGTGGCAAATCCGTAGATCGCGCCGGCGTGGCCGACGATGCGTCGTCCATCGAGCGTGTCGACGCCAAATCCAATGCCGAATCCCTGCCGAGAACCCTTGGGCGCGAACTGCGGCGTCCACATCGCTTCGAGCGAACCGGCGTTCAGCACGCGTCCGCTCGCGCCCTGGCCGCGTGCGAACATTGCGCTCATGAAGCGGCAAAGATCGGTGACGGTGGTATAGAGCGATCCCGCGGGCGACTCGCCCAGCTGAAATCCTGGCGCAGGAAAACGGCGGCCGTCGTAGGTCCACATGTAGCCGACCGCAAGTCGCGGCGCGAGCTCGGGAGTGAGCTCGAACGCGCTCTCGTCCATGCCGAGCGGCGAGAGCACGTGGGCGTAGAGATAGCGAGCGAAGGGCTCCTTGCCCACGGTCTGAAGCACATCACCGACGACGGCGATTCCGGCGTTCGAGTACTTGACGTGCGTTGCCGGCTTGTAGATCAGGCTCGTGGAGTTGAGACTCGCGACAGTGGCGGAGATCGGAGGCGAGGTCGTATCGAAGTAGTTGCCGACGGGCGGCTCGCGTACGAGCCCCGCGCGATGCGACGTGAGCTCGCGCACGGTGATCGGAGTGCCGAACGGATTCGTGGGGTGAAAGTCGGGAAGGTAGCGCGAGACCGGCGCATCGAGGTCGACGCGCTTCTGCTCGACGAGCTGCATGATGCCGATGTCGGTGAAGAGCTTGGACACCGAGCCAACGCGATACACCGTCTCGGCCGTTGCCGGCACGTGGTGCGCGGAATCCGCTTCGCCGAAGCCGCGCGCCCAGACGATTCGATTGCCGTCGACGAGCGCGATGGAGAGAGCGGGAAGGCTCTTGTCGCGCATCTCGGCCGTGATGATGCGCTCGAGGTATGCGGCGATGGCGAGATGCGCGGAATCGGCGGCGACGCTATCCGGGCGAGCTTGATGCTGTGCGCCCGCGGTGCCGGGCGCCGCAACGAGGAGCGACGCGAGCGCCGCCGCTGCGGCGAGAGATGCTCGGGGCCGGCGACTCAACCGAAGCGCCAGCCGAGCAGGTTCCACTGGTTGAAGAACAGGCAAACGGCCACCGCGGCGAGAACGAGGAATGTGAAGCGCACGCGCCGGCCGGTGCTCCAGAACCCATCGCGCCAGGACTGCATCAGCGCGGCGAGCAGCATGAGCGTGAGCAGCACGAAGACGATGGGTAGCACGAGCGCGGCCTTCAACGAGCCCGGCACGTGCGAGAATAGCGTGTCGAAATTCAGGGCGAGGGCCAGCCCGATCACGATGAACGTGAGGAAGAACCACGCCGCGGTGACGGTCGAGAGCACAGCCACGCGCTTCTGGTCACGCGGCAG